>NZ_FAOZ01000052.1 GCF_001536285.1 Parafrankia irregularis
GCTGCTCGGGCGTGGGTCGGCGGGTTCGCGGTGCGTCGGGCGTGGAGCTGCTCGGGCGTGGGTCAGGTTGCCGCTTCGCGTGGCGCCTTGGGTCTGTGGTCTTCCCTTTCTCGGCTGGTCAGCCCGCACCACGCGCGTGGCCGTCGTCCACCGTCGGTCTGGTCGCCCGGTCAGAGATCTTTCGTGGCGCGGTTGAGCCGGCTTCGCCGGCGCTCGACTTTTCCCGCGCCGCGAAGACCCGGGCGGAGGCCCAGTTCGGGAGGCTGCCGCCCGCCTGATCGCCCCCGGTGCCAGTGTCAGGCCCAGCGTGGCCCTCGGAGTGCGAGTACTGCTCGCGCTCTACAGCCCCAGGCGGGCGGCGGCGTTGTCGTCCCAGACGGTGCCGTCCTCGCGGTAGCGGTCCATGGTGGTGCGGGATTTCCAGCGTCCCTGGCGCATGACGGCGGGTTCGGGGACGCCGTGGGCGTAGGCCTCGGTGGCGAAGCCGCGGCGGGTGGAGTGGCCGGCGAAGCGGCCGGTGAGGCCGGCGGCCGCCGCGCGTCGGGCAAGGATGTCGGCGACGGCGCGGTCGGACAGCCGCTTCGCGGCGAGATGGCCGTGGCGGTCGATGCCGCGGAACGCCGGGCCGTCGGTGAGTCCGGCGGCGGCGGTCCAGGCGCGCCAGGCCCGGACCGGGCAGGTCGGCAGGCGCGAGCCGTAAGGCAGGCCGACGAGGGCGCCGGCGCCGTCCTGGTCGGTTTTCGAGCGGCGGATGTGCAGGCGCAGGCCGTGGTCGTCTTCGGGGAGGTCGTCCACGTCGAGTGCGACGAGTTCACTGCGGCGTAGCGCGCCGGAGTAGGCGATGAGGAGCAGGGCCCGGTCACGCAGGTCGGCCAGCCGCGGCGCGGCCGGGCCGGTGAGATCCATGGCGTCGATCATGGCGCGGATGTCGCGGGTGCGGGTCGGGGTGACCTGGGCGGGGGCGACGGTGTAGGTGCGGCGGATCCCGTTCCACACCGAGGTGACCTCCGGCGCCCGGGTGGGCGGCGGGTCGACGCCAGCGGCGAGGTGGGCCACCGACAGCGCGGCCAGGCGGCGGCCGAGGGTGGAGACCGCGAGCGCGCCGGGAGTGCCGCGGGGGCCGGCGTGGTCGGCGAGGTAGGCGGCGATGGTGGTGGGCGCGGCGGGCAGCGCGGCCAGGCCCTCGCGGTCGCACCAAGCGCGGAAGTGGCGCCAGTCGGCGTCGTAGGCCCGCCAGGTCGAGGCCGCCTTGCCTGCGCGGACGAGCTCGTCGAGAGTGTCGGCGAGCCGCGCAGGCACCCCCGCCGCCGGCGGTGGCCCGGCGGCGGCGAGCACCAGCTCCCCGCCGCCGGCTGCCACCGGATCCGAGGCGGCCACCGGATCCACCGCCAGCTCCGTATCCGCTGTAGACCCGGGAGTCGGTGGAAACAGCATCACCATGTCAGCACTGTCATCCGATCGTGGTTCGTGATTCGAACCACGATCGGCTAGCAGACTCCATCCCTGATCTGGAAGAGGAACGACCTCACCACTAGGGGCGGGAGTCGAGGTGACCATCGAAGCAGTGCTGTCCACGGACCTCGAACCTCCCCGACGGCCGCCTCGGCTGACTTCCGAGAAGGGAAGGTTATCGGAAGCCAGCGGGCCGGGGAAGGCCTGCGGGACACCAGACACGACCCCCAGACCAGGACCTCAACCACGACCTATCACATCTCCGTTACTAAGTACCGGACACATCTTCACTCTGCTGAACCTAGGAACAGCGGACTACAGATCAGAGCAGTTGGATCTATCTAGGATGTGATCCAATGTCAGTCTGAGATCCGCACCAGCCACGGGAGGCAGAACATACATGGATAGCGATCTCAAGAGTGATGACGAGGCACCCCCGGCATCCGACGCGCAGTCCGCGTTCACCCCGCCGGCCGTCGTCGAGCCCCGCGACGACACCGACCCGCAGCCCGCGCACGACCCGGCGCTCCTCGCGCACAGCCCCGGGACACCGCTGCCGGCTCAGGAACAGCCGGAGACCACCCCGCCGGCCGCCGACGAACCACCACCCGCGGCGGACCCGCGGCCCCTCCTCGCGATCCTCGCGCGCACCCGCACCATCGAGATCCTCGTCGCCCTCGGCGACAGCGACACCCCGACCCGCTACCGGACCCTCGCCGCCCGCCTCGGCACCACGATGCTCTCCATCCGCCTGCGCGAGCTGACCACCGCCGGCCTCGTCGACCGCCACGTCGAGCCCGGCCCGCCCATCGAGACCAGCTACGCCCTCACCCCGACCGCCGCCCCGCTGCTCCCCCCACTGCGCGACATCCTCACCTGGGCCGCCACCCACACCCTGGCCGGACAGACACCGGCACCACCCGCGCCGGCCGCCGACGAACCCCTGCCCGCCGACTGACTCCCGCCCAGGGCAGCTCCCCACCAGCGCGGCAGGAGCGGTTCACCACCGCACCATCGGCCGGGTACCCACGGGCCCGCGCCCCGGCGGAACACCGGCCGGACCGACGGCCTACGACCGGCCGAAGCCGGAGGGAGAAACTGTGTCCATGGACCTCCCACGGCCCCGCCGGCGAGTCCTGTCCCTGCCCGGTGCCCCCCGGCTGCCTCGCCCCGAGCAGCGTCTGGAGTTCCTCGCCCGCAGCCGCCGCCAGCTCCAGGCCCAGCAGCGGTACCTGGCCGCCGACCCCGGCAGCGCCGCGCAGGTCGGCGAGCGAATCGACGACATCGCCGTCGAGATTCGCGACGAGACCGAAGCGGCGCTCGCCGGCGGGGTCAGCATCGACGTCATCCAGCGCGCGATGACCCGCGGAGAGCAGCGCCTACGCCGCCGCTGACACCCCATCACCCGGGTTCATCCGCCCCGGGACCGCCATCGGCCACTGGCGGAAGCCGGCCGGGCGCGCCCGCACCTACCCCGCACGTCCCCCAGCCACCGCACCGGAAGCGTCCCGCAGCGCGACGACGAGCTCCCGCAGCTCGTGCAGCAGGGAGATCTCCGGCATGACATCACCGGCGGCGACCGCCCCGGCGACGTCGAGGACGCCGTTCTCCTCCGCCTCACGGATCAGCCGACGCAGCATCGGCGCGACGACGTCATAACCGTCGTCGACATACGCCTGAGCGGCCCGCGTGGCCGCCCGCGGTCGGCGAACCAGATCCCGCAACGCCTCAAGGGACGTGCCTTGGGCATAGATCGCTGTGAAGTCGCCGTACCCGGTCACCGGCCCACCGCCGGCCTCCCCCAACATCCTGACTTCCAGCCGTGCCAGCGCCACCAGATGTACCAGCGCCCGCGCCTCCGCCCGACCCGCGACCTGGTCGACCTCCTCGGTGGTGACCGACGCGCCGATCACGTGCCGGTTCGAGGAACGGCCACCCGAACTCACCAGCCGCCCGGCGTCGCCGATCGCATGCAGCGCGGTCGCGAGACGGACGAGATCGTCGCAGGCCGCCGACAACTCCTCGACCGCCTCCAGCAGGCGCCGCTCACGCTGAGCTCTCGGAACGTCCCGAGCCGCCACCTCACTGTCTCCACTCACCGATCCCTCGACCGACGATCACCGAAGAGACGAGACGTCATGATCGCTAAAGTACAGGTCGATCGAGGAGCAGGACCTTCTCGACGCACGCCGTGTCGCCAGCGGACTGGTGTGGCCGCCGGAACCCCGCACCGCGCGGACGGTGCGCTACCGGGGCAGCCTGTGCCACAGGAAGCCACGTCGGGCGCCGCACTCGTCTGACATGAGGTACCGCATCGCGCCGCGCGATGGCCTGCGGCGAGCAGCGAACGTCCCCCTCGTGATTGATCATGCTAAGCACGGTAGAGCGCCCATGCACCTGCGGCCGCGGCCGTTCGTGAGGTCCACTCATCCGAGCTGGCCTGCGCGATCTCAGCCCACAGACGTGCGTTGGCTTTGGCATAGGCGGCGACGGCATCGGCGGGCGCGACCTGCCACGACGGGATCTGGTCGGCCCACCTCTCGGCCTGCGCGGCGGTGTGCCCGCCTTCGGCCATGAGCCAGACAAGCCAGCCTGCGGGGTCCAGCCACGCCGCGCCCCTGGTCGCCCACGCCCAATCCACCAGGTACGCGCGGTCCTTGATCAGGAGGTTCCCGCTGTTCCAGTCGGTGTGCAACAACGCGTCGCCGGCGAACATCTCTGCTTCGGCTGGCTCGGTGATGTAGGCGCTCAGTCGCTGCTCGGCCTGTTTGAGAGACAGATCCGGGCATGTGACCTGCTGCAGCCGCCGCAGGCAGTCGACGATCAGGGGAAGGTCGTCGGAGCCCGGTCGGTAGTCCGCGTGCCGGCCGTCGATGTACTCGAAACCGGACAGGTCCCATCCGTCCACCTGGACATGCCACAGCAGCTGGGGAGACAGATCGGCGACGTGGAGGTTGATCTCGCGCTCTCGCTGTTGGGTGACGATCTGTCGGTGATCCAGGGGGAGGCCCTTGCAGAACACCGGTCCTGACTGTGTGCGCAGGGTCGCGGCAACGGCTGAGTTGAAGCCGCCGGATGCCGTCGAGGCCGCCGTGACGGGTCCGGTCCGGGCCTCCACCGCGCGCCGGACGGTCACGGGCAGGTCGTCCCAGTTCATCCGGGACAGGGACATGCGAATCCTCCCAACAAACGGAGTACCTGGCCCGACCTCTCCGTACACCGGCTCCGTTCCGGCACGCGCAGTTCCCGAAGCCGGCGTGGCATCGACCGCCCAGACGGCCCGCTCCGAACTTCAGCGATCCTCGTCCGAGCCTGCCGGCGGGCCGTCAACGCGGAGGGCCGCGCCGTCCAGCTCGTAGCTGTCGCCCTGCTCGGCGAGGTGTGTGGCCGCCTCGTAAAGACTGGGCAAGACGAGGAAATCCTTGCTGCGGCCGGCCGTCTCCTTCGAACGGATGATGTGTTCCAGGCTCGCGACGTGAATGGTCAGCCCGTGGTCGGGCAGCTCGTAGCTGCGGGCCTCGCGCATCAGAGCGTCGTAGGGACCCACGCCGGGCAGTTCGATCAGGACGTCGAGGGCGCCGGCGGACGTGATGTACATGGCCATGTAGTCCTCGTAGAACTCGGCCGGTTCCACGACCGGGTGCGCCACGTACTCAGTGGAGTCGACGGCCTTCTTCGTCGTGGCGGGGCCCGAGAGCGCGGCCGCGAGCCGGCTGAGGTTCTCCGGTGTGGGCTCGGGAACGACGTCGAGATCGTCAGTGATGTTCGGGGCGCCCTGCAACCGGGCCCCCACCCCGCCGACGATCACATAGTTCACGTGGTGGTCGGCTAGTCGCCGCAGCAGGCCGCGGAGCTCGAATCTCCTCACTGCCCGGTTACCGCTGCCCGATGGGGCGCAGAGCCGACAGCGTCTCGACCTGCTCCTCCAACTGCCGCAGCCTGTCCTCGGGCGGCATCGCGAGGATCGCCTCGACCTGCACCCGCAGACCCGGATCCGACGTCCACGGCCGCCCCACCAGGGCACGTGCGCGCACCATCGCCTCCGCAGCCTTCGCCCGGTAGTACGCCGCGCGTTCCCCCGCCGTCCGCGGCGCCTCCACCCCCCCGGCCAACACGGCAGGTGAGTGGGGCGTGAGGTCATCTACCGGAGTCTCCACGTTCCCAGGATGCCAGCGGCCCGCGACAGCCCACGGGTCGGACCAGGCCAAGATGCCGCCTCCATCAGCGGCTACCTTCGTGAACACATCAGCGGGCGGCCAGCTGGATCTTGGCGCTCGTGGGGGTGGTTGGCCGGTGACCTCGAAACCTGCGACTGCTTGGCCGGTCGGTCCCGGCGGCAACGCAGCACCAAGCGCCCCGGCCGTCTTCAAGACCGCCAGGGCGCTTTCACTCCGCAGATCGTAGAGATTAAAGTTCCTTCGTGGTGTCGGGAATGCCGGATGATGGCCTGTACGCGACTTCCTGGGCGCCGCCGGAGCCCAGTGGGCTCCCGGGTCTGCGCGCGGCGATGGCCCGCTACATGAACAGCCAGCATGCTGTCGCCCACTCGGCTCAAACCGTGGCCATGGGCAAGGGCGCGCTGTTTCCCGCCGGCCGCACCGCCGTGCAGGCCGCCCAAATCCTCTGCGACAACGAATACCGTCGCCTGCGCGACGCCACGCTGTACTACGTGGCCGCCGACATGACCGAACTCGCCGTCACGGCCGGTGAATCACTCCCAAACTTCCACCTCGAACCCGAAGACGTCCCCAGCCCGACAGGCTTCGTCGTCTTCGCCGAGCCCATCGGCTCCTACGTCAGCTCCGATGCCGACCCGCCCGAGCGCATCCCGATCGTCGCCGCCTCTTGGGGCCCCTTCTCCGCGGCCCACCTCCCGCGTGGTGGTGTCTGGGTGACCCATTACGCGCCGACCGACTTCCCCGCGATTGAACGTATGGCGCTCCAGCGCATCGGCCGACCCATGCGCGAGCACGAGCGCACCCGACTCCATGCCGGAACGGGCCCTCTGACCTGGGACAACGAAACCGTTCTCGGCTACGGCGGAGACCTCCAAGCCTCCTTCAAACCCGGCGACAGCCACAGCGGCCCCGGGGACACCATCGCGCCCTGGATCCAGACACTGCGCGCTACCTGGCTGCTGATGAACCAGCCATCAATCCTCGAGGTCGACGACCTCCCGCAGGATCGGGCCGCAGCCCGTCGTGCCCGCCGTGACGGCCTCGCCGCCAGCCCGGTCCGCCTTCTCCACCTGCGTCGTGCCACCCGCAACCAGGGCGCTCCCGACGGCGAGAGCGCCGCCCGGGCCTACACCTGTCGCTGGATGGTCCGCGGTCACTGGCGCCAGCAGTGGTACCCGACGAGAGGCGTCCACCGCCCCCTCTGGATCAATCCGCATCTCAAAGGACCGGACGGCAAACCCCTCCGCACCGGGGACACCGTTCACGTCCTAGACCGATGAACAGCGTCCACTGGAACGAACATGGAGTGCTGCACGCCTGCTGTGACCTGGACGAACCATCCCCCCACTGACCCATCCGAACCAGGCCGCACCATCCGTCCGGACTCTCACCATTTGTCGCACGGCAACAGTCTGACAACAATCCGCTACCACTGTGGACAGGATAAATCGCCAGGTCGCACGCTCCCCGACACGCATCGTGAAGAACCGATTGCGCGACCAGGGGGACGCCATGAACCGTGCATCGCTCAGCCCACTCAACCTCAGCCAGGCCGCGACCCGCGCCCACACCACACCACGGATGCTCGTCGCCTGGATCCACGACGGGCTGCTGCCCGCGACCTGGACATCCCACGGCTGGCAAATCGACCCAAGCGCCCTCGACCGCACCACCAGCAAGATCTGGAGCTGGGCAGCCTGACCGGCGGAACGTCGATGTGCAGGGCAGCTACGTAGCGCCCGGGTAGGACGCGGAAGTCCTTCTCGCCGACGTCGGATGAGGATCCTCATGCGGGATCATGGCCCTTCGAGGCCGATGACGGTGCCGAACGGGTCGATGATCTGGCAGATCCTTCGTCTCTCGGACACGGTGAGTGGGCCCCGGTGGTGGACGCAGCCCGCGGCGAGAAGGTGTCCACGGACCGCATCCAGGTTGGTGACGGCCCAGTAGACGACGGGGGAGCCGCCGCGGGGGTTGCGGTCGTCGTCGGCTTGGTGGAAGCCGATCTCGACGCCGGCGACGGTGAGCCAGGCGTACACCGACTCGCCGTCGATGTCGAGGTGGACGTCGGCGCCGAGTTGTGCGGCCCACCAGCGTGCGGATTTCTCGGGGTCGTCGGTGAACGTCATGACGGTGGTGACGGGACCGAACATCGGGTGGGGCCTCTCCGCGGTCGAGCGATGATCTGGAGAGGCTACCCAGCCGCGCGAGCCTGCGATCGGATCAGTCGTCGAGTCCATGGAGCGACGTCAGCCCGGTGGCTGCGGCGAAGCCGGTGAGCGCCGCGAGTAGGTTTCGATCGGTCCAGGTCGCCCCGGCGCGCGCTGCGTGGTGGAGGTAGCGGGCGCGTACCCACGGCCCCGGGCGAGTGTGGTGTGCGTGGGCGGCCAGGTAGGCGAGTGTCACGACGTCCGGGACGCCGGTGACGTCCGGGCGTAGCGTCTCGACGTCGACGAGCGCGAGCTGCCCGTCGGGCTGGCGGCGAACGTGGTCGGTGGCGAGGTCGAGGTTGCCCACCGGGACATGTGTGGGTCCGTGCGCGGCGGCGATGAGGTTGAGCGTCCGCCGCCATGCGGGCGGGTCGTCGACCCAGGGCGGATCCTCGGCCAGCAGGGTGTCCACCCGCCACTGCGCCATCGCGGCGTGCATCGCCGGTTCCCATCGTGCGGATGCGGTGTGCACGCGGACGACGAGGCTGATCAGGTCGTCGAAGATGTCGAGGTTGGTGAGGTCGGCAGGGGCGGGCAGGTAGTCGACGAGCAGGGTGCGGGCTTCGTCGCTGCTTCCTCGCAGACGCGGGAGGAGCCGGTCGGTGGCCAGCAGGTCGTAGGCGAGGCGTTCCCCGAGGTAGGCGGCTTCGTCCGCATGCCACTTGAGGATCGCCTGTGGCGGATCCCCGACGGTGAAGGTCGCGGACCGTTCCCGGGCGGTGAGACAGCGCACCGGCCCGGCCGTGCCGGAATGGTGCGTGTCGAGGAGCCGGCGGGCTTGCGCGGTAACGGTGTCACGGTCCGTGGCGAGGGGCCGGGCGAGCCAGTGCCGTGGGCGCGGGTGGGCCGCGCCGGCGAGGGGCCCGGCGGCGACGGCGGTCACCGGCCGCTCGGGGCCGGCGCGGTGCCGGCGAGTCGGGCGAGGCTTTCGGCGTAGCAGCGTGCGGCGAGGTCGGGGCGCTGGTGCTCGCCGTAGACGGCGAACAGGGCGTAGACCGGGGAGTCGAGGCGCTCGCCGACGTGCCATCCCTGGTAGGAGCCGCCGACGATGTCCCAGACCTGCAGACGGCCGGTGAGCAGGGCGACGAGGTCCTGGTAGAAGATCTCGATCCCGAACGGGTAGACGGCCATGGCCTCGTCCCGCTGGGTGGTCGGGACGGGCGCGAACGCCGGACCGGTGATGTCCCAGGCGTAGGACGCGATCTGGTCGGGCTGGCCGGGTGGGTCGAGGAGACGTAGGAGCAGGCGGTGGCCGTCGAGGGGGCCGTGCAGGTAGTCGTGCAGCGAGGTGGCGAGCGCGCCGGTGCGGGTGGCGATCAGATGCCGGGCCAGTCTCGGGAGCTCGGAGTCGACGAGCCGCCGCACGGCGGCGCTGTCCTCGGGTGCGATCGCAGGGCCAACCGGTGTCGGCTCGACCGGCCGCGGGTCGGTGAGGAACGCGCCGAGCGCGTCGAGGCCCGCCTGCTCGGCTGCGGCGTCGAGGGTGACCCAGTCGGCGGAGCCAGTGGTCAGGGGGCCGTCAGGTGGGACGGTGAGCTGGTCGCCGGGTCGCGGGCCGTGGACCCGGAACAGGTGCTGAAGGACGTTCGCGGCCTCGGCGAGGGCGTGGTGGTCGGCGTAGAGGAACGGTCCGTGGGGGCTGCGGGGGGCGGTGAACCCGTTCCCGCATAGCGCCACCTCGCTGACACCGTCGAGCGGTGCCAGATAGTCGATCAGCAGGGTGTGTAGCGCCTGGATGCCGGTGGTGCGATGGCGTGGCCCGTCGAGGCCGGGAAGCAGGTTGACATCCGCGCCGAGCGCTCCATAGGGAACGGACTGGGTGTTGTTCGACACGACCGCCAGCCACGGCACCGGCATTATCCCTGCGCCGATCTTTTCCACATATAGATCGGAGATGTCGGCGTCGACCCCGATGAACACATCCCGAGCCGATCCGGCGCGACGAAAGACGGGCTGCACGACGCGGCTTTCCCAGAACAGGGTTCGTGCTCCCGCCGGGTACAGCCATACCTCAAGATCGTCGATAGTTATGGGTTGGTGGTGGCTGTGACGGTAGACGGTGAACCTCAGCGCGGTCAGCGCCTCGACGACGGCGGCGGGCAGTGTCGGCCCGGTGTGGATCGGAATGGTGCGGTCCAGGAGCGCCAGCGATGCGAAGTGCAGATGGTCAAGGTGCTCGTGGGTCAGGATGACCGCGTCCGGGGCGGGCATCGCCTTGTGGTCGACGCTGCGGGGTGGCCAGACAGGGAACTCGACGGCGCCCGCCCCGAACGCAGGGGTGAGGATCGGATCGACCAGCACGACCGTGTCACCGGCGCGGAGGTGCCAGGTCTGGTGGCCGAGGAACGTCAGCTCGACAGATCCGGCAGAAACAGCGGATGACATGAGGGAAGCTCCTTTCGACAACAGCGGCGGGCCGGGGCGGGGAGCTGGCCAGATGGCATCGTCGCCCCACCCCGACCAGGGAAGGCCCTACCGGTGGTAGGCGACCAGGGCGGTCGACGTGACACCGGTCCCGGCGAACGCGGCGACCCGGCGCTGGAACGCCAGAACCGCCTCCGCCGTCGGCGCGGCCAGCGGGGTGTTGGAGCTGGTGGTCATGCGCACTCTCCTTAGGTGAACCCGGGGCGGCCTGTACCACCCCGGCGCACCTGTTCAGGGAAGCGCTTCATGCCCCGTAGGAACAGCTCCTGGGGTTTCTCTTGATTTCTCTCGTATTGCTTCATTTCTCGCCGCCCGGCATGCTTGACGCGCACCCTGCGGAGAAAGGAGCGGAACGGATGCCTCGACCCCGCACCACACCCATCCAGAACACGCGGTTAGCCTGTCTGATTGAGGAAACGGGACGCACCTACCACGCTATCGCCGCTATGATCCGCCGCGTCAGCGGCGAAAACGGCGTCGAGACGCGGTGCACCGCCGCGTCGCTGGCACGCTGGCTCAACGGCGCCGCCCCGCAGCCGGCGATCATTCCCGTCGTGGTGGAAGCGTTCGCCCGCCTCCTCGACAACCCCGCGCTCACCCCAGCTGACCTAGGCTGGTCATCGGGCTCCACAACCCGCGACGCTCAACCCGAGGACCCCTGGCGCGGTGACCCCGTCGCCTGGGTCACCCGCCTGGGACGGACCGACATGCTCAACAGACGTGCGGCGGTCACGGCCGGCCTCTACTCGCTCGCCGCCGCTACCCCTCTCCTACCCGCGGCCCGCCCAGCGGTCCGGCGCGGCACGTTGACCCACGTCAGTCCGGCCGACGTGGCCCGGGTCCGCGCGATGGCCGCACACTTCGGCGAGATCGACGACCTGTTCGGTGGCGGGCACGCCCGCTCGGCCGTCGCGGCCTACCTCGTCAACGACGTTGCCCCCCTGCTCCAGGTCGCGTCCGGCCCGATCCGCGCGGACCTGTTCACCGCCGCCGCCGAGGTCACCTACCTCGCCGGATGGATGGCCGCCGACGATCTTCAACCCGGTCTCGCGCAGCGTTACTACATCCAGGCCGTCCGGCTGGCCATCGAAGCCGACGACCCGCTGATGCGGGCCACCGCGCTGCGTTCCCTGGCCTCCCAAGCAGTGGAACTGGGGCATGCGGCCCACGGCCTCGCGCTCGCGGACGCCGCAGCCGACGCCCTCCACAACACCGCACCCGCCCGTACCCGGGCGTGGGTGAACGGCATGCGCGCCGAGGCCCTCGCCGCCACCGGCCACGACCCACGCCGGGTGATCAGGCTGCTGGCCAGCACGGAAACAGACCTCGAACACGCCGACAGCCCACCGGCGTCCGACCTGAGCGGCAACTACCGCCGCGAAGGCTTCGAACACCAGGTCGGACTGACACTCCTGAACATGGGCGACCTCCGTGGGGCGGAGGAACACCTCGCCGCGTCCACCGCCGCGCGCCGACCCGGCGAACGCCGAACCCGCGCGCTCATCGGAACCCGGCTCGCGACCGTACAGATCCGCCAACATCGATCCGACGCTGCCGCGGCCACACTCCTCGGACTGGCCGACGACCTCACAGCCGTGAAATCCGCGCGCCTACGCCGCACCTGCGGTCAGATCCGCGGCGCGTGGCAGACAAGCCGCGTCGACCCGACGGTGGCCCAGGCGGATCGGCTGCTGCTCTCGGCGCAGGCCACGGTCCAGACGTAGGTACGAGATCCGCCGCATTGGCGAGCGAGGCTGCTCAGAAGCACGTGATGTCGGGGCCGCCGTCATCACCCACCTGCTGAGTCGCATACCCGGCGTGTGGTCATGTCGTCGGCGGAGCGGTCGGGTCTAGGGTCGCCGCGTGGGTGATGACAGAGCGGTGTATCGGTGGTGGCCACGGGCGATGGTCCCGGCACACCTGCTGGTGACGCAGGTCTATGGATGGCTCATCGATGACGCGGGCCGCGTGCTGGTTCAAGACATCGACGGCTGGCACAACCTGCCCGGCGGAACTCCGGAGAGCTGCGATCGGGGGCTGGTCGACACTCTCGTGCGCGAGGCGCGGGAAGAGAGCCAGGTCGAGGTGGTGAACCCCGTCTATTTGGGCTTTCAAGAGGTACGCAGGCCGGGGCGGGCGCCGTATGCACAGGTCCGCATGACCGCGCGGATCTCCAGGTTCGACGCGCGCCGCCCGGACCCGGACGGAGGGCAGATCTACCAGCGGCTTATGACGTCGCTGGCATGCGCGCCGGGTCTGCTCGGCTGGGGCCAGCCGGCGGTCGAGCAGGCATTGGAGGTGCAGCGGGTGGCCGCAACGTGGTGGAGACTTCCGGTGACAGCGCCCAGCGCGGCGGCCGTCTACGTGCCCTGACCGATCAGGTGCGGGGTGAGCACGGCGAACAGCCTGCGGACAGTGTCGCGGTAATCCCCCCGGCCGGTGAGCAGCCGATAGCCGGCGGCTCGGAGCCGGACGCGTTCGGCCGTGCCAGCGCGCAGCGCCCGGGCCAGCGCCGCCGCCAGTGCTTCCGGGTCCGCTGGGGGCGCGGTGTATCCGGTGACGCCGTCCAGGACGGTCTCGGCCAGCCCACCTGCGGTGGTCGCGACCACGGGTGCCGCACCGGCGGCGAAGGACTCCAGCGGCACCCGTCCGAACGGCTCGACCCGTGACGGGACCACGACCCCGACCAGACGTGGATCGGCGAGTAGCGCGGGCAGGGCAGGGTCGTACCGGACGATCAGCGTGACATCGAGTCGCTCGTCGGCGATGCGCGCGGCCAGGTGGCGCTGGTAGTCGGTGATGGTCGCGGTCTCGGTGACCGCCGCGAGGAGGAGATGAGGGACTGTCGCTCCGGACGCGGCCGCGAGCGGGAGTGCGTCGAGGAGATCGTCGAATCCCTTGCTGGGGTGTGCACGGCCCGACGCGAGGAGGAATCCGCTGCGGGCCCGTGCGGGAAGCGGCGGGGGTGGACCGTCGGGGATCCGGTCGGCGTTGCTCAGTCCGTTCGGGACCGCGACGATGGCCTGCGCCGGCACCTGGTAGGGCCCGGTCAGGCAGTCGGCCATGTGCTGCGAGATCGCGCCGAGCCGGCCGCCGGCCTGCCAGGCGCTCGCGAAGCCGGCGGATTCCCAGCTGAAGCGCGCCTGTTCGGTCTGACCGTGCTGGACAGCCAGGGACCGGGGCAGGGTCAGCAGCCGGCGGCGGAGGTCGGCGGGCAGCAGCGGAGCCATGCCTGCGAACGGCGCGTCGACAGCAACGACCAGGTCCGGCGGACCCTCACTGGCGCTCAGCTCGATCAGGATCTCGGTGGCCGCGCGGCTGGTGGCTGCCAGAACGGGGAGCGGCCCCCATCGGCGGGTGCCGGCGGTTCCGTTGTCGACCGGCCGGACGATCAGGGTGCGTCCGGCCAGCGCCGCGGTGGCACGGCGGTGCCAGTCCGGCTGGTACTCCGGGCTCGTTGGGGCGAGGTGGACGGGAAGGACAACCAGGCGCACCGACGGGTCGAGGACCTGATGCGCGGCGTGAAAGAAGGCCCGATTACTGCGTCCGGCGCCCGTGCCGCACCCGAACCATCCATCGTGCACGGCCACCGCGATCCACGGCCGCGCACTGGTCATGGCACCGTCTCGGCCAGCAGGGCGGACAGCCAGCGGCCGGTCTCCGCGGTGGGCCTGTCGCCGGGCTGATGGTGCCAGCGGGCCGTGGCCATCGCCGCGCCGAGCGCGGGATGGATCATGGCGATCCTGGCTGGCGGGTCGGTGTAGAAGGCACGGAGCCGATCAAGGACATCCGGATCCCACCAGGGATGGAACCGGTCGCGATGCCGGCCGGCGCGGCGCGTGATGCTCAGTGTGCTGGGGATGTCGAGGACCACGTACACCTCCGCGACGCGCAGGTCGCCGGCGTGCAGGTGCTCCGCGGCCCAGCGGGCACGCTGCGCCAGCAGCCCGGTGTCGGCGATGGAAGCGGCGTAGGCCAGCGACGTCGTCCAGTCCCGGTCGACCACGACGGGGCCGTGGTCGCGTAGCATCCCGGCCTGGGTAGCCTTGCGGAGCCAGTTCCCCTGGTGGCCTGCGTCGTCGCCCACCGGCGGATGGCCGGCCAAGGCGAGGGTTTCCCCGCCAGGTGTGGTGTACTCGCCGACGGTGGGCCAGCCGGCGGCGGCCAGTTGGCCCACCAGCGTTGTCTTCCCGGCCCCGGGCATACCCTCCACGACCACCAGGGGGCCGGTCACCACGCGAACAGGGAGTCTTGGCGGGCAGCCGACGGTCGCACCCGCGGGATGGTCTCGTAGCCACCGGCGACTGGTGTCGCAGGAGGATGCACCGTACGCCACCCGGCGAGCAGCCCGCCATCGACCAACACCTCAGTCCCGGCCTCGGTGCTGGCGAGCAGGAGTTTGCGGCCGATCACCGCGGTGACAGTTCCGGTCAGGATCGCGGTCGTGGCGAGGGAGACGACCTCGTCGTACCGGCCGGGCAGCGCCCGGTCCAGGCCGTAGATGTCCAGGTTGTCGACGACGGCCAGCGGCGTCAGTGTGAGCCCGTCGAGACGAGCCAGTTCGGTTGCGGCGGCGGTCGCGGCGGCGCGCACTGCGGCGATCCGGTCGCCGGCGGGGGGCAGCGTCCACCACGCGACCTGGGTCAGGCTGCCCGGCAGCCGCTCCCGGCCATGACCGGTGGCGGCCAGGTGGCGCTCGGCACGGCGGATGGTGGCAAGGCGACCGTGCGCGAGCCAGGTGTAGGCGAGTGCCCCCTGCTCGAGGAGCCGGCGGGTTCCCCGCGCGGTCAGGCCGACCTTCACCAGTCCCGGGCCGAACCAGGCCAGGTACAGGCCGAACCTGCGGTCGTCGTCGGCTTCCCGGTCGGTGGCAATCCGCCGACCGTGGTCGAGCGCGGCACAGTCCGTGCACTGCGCGGCGCGGCCGGTGTCCGATACCGGCGTAGCGGTGGGGCAACCGTGCCGAGCCTGGGTAGTCACATCCCAGCGTCCGACGCAGGACCGTGGCCCGGTCAGGTGCAACGTCAGCGCGGATCCGGGCACGAGGGGGCGGCTGTGTTCACGGCCGTCGCGGTGGGTCGCGGTGAGGACCGGGGAGTCCGCAGGCCACCAGATCCCGGTACATGTCCAGGCGGGCGGGCGCGGTGTCACGGTCGTACCTCCCGTAGAGCTCGGCGAGAAGCTCGGCGCCAGCGAGATGGCCAATGTCGCACAACGCCTCGCCGGGGTTGTCAGCCATGTGCACGCCGTTGCGGAGTTGGTCGGTGCCGAACGCGCCGCGCAACATCTTCTTCATCACGACGGCGGAGTCGCTGACGTCGTCGTCGGGGCCGGCGAGGACGAGCACCTCGACCGGACCGGAGGTCAGGTACTCGTCTCGCCGCTGCAGGTAGTCGGCGCCGTAGGCGTCCGGCCACAACCGGTGGGTGTCCGTCGGGGTCAATGTCCGGCGGGAACTGTCCAGGACTTGGTATCGGCTCGGCAGCGTTCGCCGCACCGCCGCCGGGTCCACGTGCGGCTTCACCACCAGCAACGTCAGCCGCTGCGCAGGCCAGCGCGGCGGCGTGCTCGGACGCCGGAAACGTACCGCCCAGGCGTGCGCGCATCCGTGCGTGGGAGCGGTGCTCTGACCGTTCGCGCGGCTCATGCTGGACGCCTCTGTGTCGCAGCGTTCGCAGTCTCCCGGCCCGGGGCGAATCTCCACCGGCAGCCGCGGCGCCGCCAGGCCCGCGCGTACAGTGATCCACCACAGGTCCCACGGGCTGTCCACCGGCAGCGACCCGCCACCGGCGGAGCCGAGCAGGATGCTGTCCATCGCCGCCCCGAGCACCGCGCGGGTGCGATGGGCCGCACCCACGACCACGCCCGACGTGCCCGTCGTCACGGCTCCTGCCTGACCGTGGCCCGCAGCCCGGAGGTCTCGGCGAGCTCCACACCCGCGATCAGACCCGGGCGATGCCCGACAAGCCCCACCACCTCGCTGAGGATCCAGCTGGCGAGGGCCTCAGTCGTGGTGTTCACGATCGGAAGGAGAACGACCGCGCTCCGCGGGAACCGGTACCGGTCCGGCCCGCAGCACATGTTGACCTCGGCGCCGGACACCGCGACGTCGACACCAGGCGCGTTCTCCGCAAGGAGCGTACGGCAGTGCAGTCGCGCCACCACTGCACCCAGGGCTTTCTCCACGATGCCGAAGTCCACCACTATCCCGGCCGTGTCCACCTCTCCGGACAGCAGGACCGTCGGAACATAGGAATGTCCGTGCAATGGTTCGAGGTGACCGTCATGCAGCGCCGCGTGCGCCGCAGAGAAGACGAAACGATCGCCACCCACCTGAATCTGGGATGCCACTTCCTCCTCCTTCTTTCTTCTTTTCGCGTCGTGACCATCATTGGTCCAAGCCGGCCTGGGTAGCAGCCAAGTCGCCACGCCAACATGCTCATACGGTCCGTCGGACCTAACTGTTGACCAGCCTCGTTTCGAGCGAGCCCCATTACACAATCGGCAGATGATTCCCGGAGCCGTCCGAATCAGCCGGCTCAGACGTCGTCGTAATCCCCGGCTTTCACCGCGGCCTTGAAGTCCTCCCAGGCGGCGGGCGTGAATGCGATCGGACGCGACAGCGTCGACCGCAGAAAGACCTGATCCTGAACCCGAGCGATCAGGACCGCGTCGACCGCCTCCGCCGTCCGGTTCCTCGGCGCACGCCACGAGTTGCCGGCGGGAGCGGCACGTGGAACTCGCGCGGTCTGGCCCATCCCGATCAGGCCAGCTTGCCCGGCGCGCAGGCTCCTGCCGCGGTCGCGTCACCCGCCGGGATGGCGCCAGCTCTAATGCCCAAAGGGGGGACCGCGACGTCGGAGACAGACTGCAGCGTTGATGCGTCGGCCGCGGCTGACCATTCCTCGCCGCCACCGGGGGGCTGCAGGTGGTAGGTGAGCCAGTCGGAGCCCTCCTCACCGGGCACACCGACTATCACGCCTACCTGGCCAGTCTCACCCCGCGCGGTGTCGAGGACTAGGTCCCCGAGCTGCGGCCACGGCCGTGGCCTTCCGTCCGCGGTCCCCGCCCCGCCGTGCGATGTGGTCATGTCGGGGACGGTAGATCGGCTGGCCTACCTGAATATGAGCCCGTGGAATATCCGGGTCATCCGTCCAGGTGAAACCGGTCGGAAATCCGCCGCAGCCGCTCGCGGGTCGCGGTGCGTTCGGCGTTGACGAGGGATCGCAGGGTGGACCGCGCCATCGGGTGGTGACGGACCAGCTGTGGGGCGAGGCGCTCCGCGGTCTCCAGCTCGGCCAAGGCCCGGTCTCGTTGTCCGTCCCATAGCCAGGCTCGTGCCAGATCGAGGTGGTGGTGCCCCTGGCGGGAGTTCGGCAGGGCGGCGATCACCGTCGGGTCGGTGCGGGCGTTGAGACCCAGGGCACGGGCCTGGTCGCCCATCTCCAACGCCACCGACACCGCATGCACGGCGACGTTACCGGCGGAGAAGGTCAGCGAATGCCGATCGTAGATCGTCGGGCCGGTCTCGGTGTCGACGCGTTCCGCCGCAGCCCGCGCGAACGCAATCCGCTCCAACGCCTGTCCGCGATCACCGGCTCGCGCGGCCGAGACCGCGGCCCGCAGGTGCAACGATCCCCAGGCCCGGACCGCTAGCCGATCGCCACGGTCATGGGCGGGCTCCAGGCCCGCCAGCGCTTTGTCCAGCAACGCCAGGGAGTCAGCCCAGTCCGCGGTCGCCCACATGTCCCACGCCCGCATCCAGTCCGCCACGGCGGGCAGCACCGGATCAGCCGACGCCCGCGCGGCCCACGCCGCCCGCTCACACGCCATCGCCACGAGTTCCGGGTGTCCCAGCGAGTGCGCGGCCGTGTGAGCGAACTTGCACATCACCCCGTAGAGGGCGTAGCCCTCCTCACGCTCGCGCCCGGTCGACACCTCCGCCAGAGCACGTGCCTCCCGCAGCAGGTCCGGCAGAGTCCGCAGGATCGCGACGTTCGCCGCGGCGTCCCGCAGACGGTGCAGGCGGATCATGTCGTCCCACATCACTTGGGAGGGCCGGGGCGTTCCGTCGAACACCGGCGCCAGGTCGTAACGCCGCAGCTCCCGGATGATCGACGACGCGGCAGCCTGCCACCGGTTCTCTGCCGGCGAGATCGCGTAGGGGCGCCCGATCAGGTCATTGGGGTGGATATGCAGCTCGGCCGCGAGCGTGTTGAGCAGGCCAACTCGATCCAGCTCGACCCGGCCAGCCTCCATCTTGGAGACCCAGCCCTGGCTGCGCCTCAACGCGGCCGCGAGATCAGCCTGCGTCATCCCCAACCGCAGCCGGGCCCGCTTGGCACGACGGCCGATCTCCTCCGCGTCCTCCAACATCAACACTCCCGGCATCCACCCGATCAAGCCCGATGCTGACACCGTACCGACACGATCACGCTCGTCCCAGACCAGCGGCCTCTCCCCAATCATCTCTCACGGAATGTCGTCGACGGTGTCTATTCCTCCAGGAGAATGGACACCACGGGCGCCAGCCCATCGTGCTGGCGCTGGACGGCACCGCCCTTCCTTGCGCTCGACCACGATCCGCGGAATCCGATCGCAGCCTGAGCACCGCGATCAGATGCGTGAAAGCTGGCCCTGCCGGCGGGCTAGGGGAAGTTGCCACGGAATCCGGAGCCGGCAAGCCTCGGCCTTCGGCCGACCCCTACGGGGCTAAAGGGCTGGCCAGCTCCGGTCTTCCGTGGCTTCAGAACATCACGCCCGCCCGGCAGGACCAGCAGATTCCACGGCCATCTGCTCTGCCGCGGCGGGCACCTTAGACCCTCGGAAACAGTCAATAGCCACGAAGGGTTCACGATGCGGACCGATCCTCTTCTTGAGAATCCGGCCAGTTCGTCACTCGATCCCCACCTCGAAAACTGCAACTTGATCATTCGTGCTGATACCGACGGTACTCCGGAAATCGTCTGTCCCCAGTGTATGACGAGTGCCGCACTCGTTCACCAGGAGTGGGTCTACACCGTCCGCGACGTCGTGCATCCGAAGCTACAGCGAGTGGATGATCAGGCTGGAACCCTGTGGTTCATCACCGTTTCCCTGGATGGGAGCCTCGAAGGCGAGAGCAGTCTCAGCTCCCGCTCCATGGCGCCGTTCTTGTGCCGATCCTGCGGCAAAGGATACGGCCTTCCCGATGATGTCCACGTCACCGTCCCGTACTCCGTCGTTATCGACTCGATTTCACCCGGCCAGATCGTGGAAATCACACACTGATTCGATGAGGAGAAGTTCATGCCTGGGGAGACGCTGATTACCGTGGTCGGAAATTTGACCGCGGACCCGGAGCTACGATACACACCGAATGGAACGGCTGTCGCCAACATCACGGTCGCCTCGACTCCTCGGTTTCTGGACCGTACCACCAATGAATGGAGGGACGGAGACCCGCTCTTCATGCGATGCACCCTCTGGCGTCAAGCGGCGGAGAACGTCGCTGAATCGCTTTCTAAGGGTGCTCGAGTGATCGCTGTGGGCCGGCTCAAGCAACGCACGTACGAGACCCGCGAGGGGGAAAAGCGTACCACAATTGAACTGGAAGTCGAGGAGCTTGGACCCTCCCTACGATTCGCCGTTGCCCAGACCTTCAAGAACACTCGTGGTACAGGAGCAGCGAAGCCGGTGTCGGCCGATCAGGATCCGTGGGCCGCACCGGTGGCCGTTGGAGCCGGCAGCTATTGATCCGAGAAATCTTTCCGCAATCACCTACCGGCTCGCGGGCGCCATCCAACCCACTCCAGCCATGGAGCCATCATGCGGATACAGCTCGATTTCAGCCAATATTACACGTTGAAACATTGCCTGGCGTTCCTCCGGTTTCTACCAATCCGGACCAAGCGTTCCCAGCGCGAGCGGACGCGAGAGCTGTTCCTCGATGCCCGCGACGCGTGGCGAGGTGCCCTGGAAGACGAAATAGAGACCGAAACTCGGGCGATCTTCCCCGCTGCGGCTTACCTGGACGTCGAAGTTTACAACGACGAACTCGGTGGCCCTCGCGGTCGACTCATCGCCGTCAATACCGATGCCGGGGCTGCCGCGGACGATCACCATGCGATCAATGAGATTCTCGCCGACCTCCTCAACGACTGGGCGACTACCGCCAATGTCGACAGTACGAAGATCTACTTCTCCATGCTGCCTGACCTGGGGCAACCGGCAAAAATGAAGGGGCTCTCGTGGGTCATGCGCGCGCTCTAACTGTCACCCTTCTCGGTATCGATGGAAAGCTCCTCGAAGTAGAAGCGGAAACCGGCACCGGGAAACCATCGATGGGTCTGATCGGTCTACCGGAGTCGGACGGGAACGAGATGCGAGACCGAACCCGTGCCGCCGTCATAAACTCAGGTTTTCAATGGCCGGATGCGCGTATTACGGTCGGCCTTTTTCCTGCGACCCTGCCGAAATTCGGATCGGCGTTCGACGTCGCGATCGCCGCAGCAATCCTAGCCTCTGCCGGCCAGGTGCCAACCAGCTCGCTCTCCGGTCGTGTGTTGCTCGGCGAACTAGCTCTCGATGGGCGGATCCGCCCCGTCAGTGGCGTTCTTCCCGCGGTCCAAGCCGCAGTGGAGGCCGGATTCCTCCGAGTCGTCGTGCCTTCCGCGAATGCTTCAGAAGCCGCTCTCGTGTCGGGCGTCGTTGTCGAACCCGTTCCCGACCTGCGTCACGTTATAGATCTGCTGCGAGGTGATCGTCTACCATTGCCAGTCGAACCTATCGATCTAGTACCTGCGACCTCGCTCGAAAGCGGTCACGATCTGGCCAACATAACCTGGCGCACTCCGGGACGACAGGCGGTCGAAATTGCCGCTGCCGGCGGACACCATCTTTTTCTCCAGGGACCTCATGGTACTGGAAAGGTCATGCTTGCAGAGAGCATCCCAGGGCTTCTTCCTCCCTTGGAGGAAGCTACAAGCCTTGAAGTGACAGCAATCCACTCAGCCGCTGGCCTGCTGTCAGCCAACAGCCCAGTAGTCACCCGGCCGCCTTACCGCAGCCCGCATCACAGCGCAACACCCGCCGGCCTCCTCGGCGCTGGCCGCTCCGTGCTTCGCCCAGGTCTCATGAGCCAGGCGCATCGCGGTGTGTTGTTCCTCAACGACGCTCCCGAATTTGGCCGACCGAGCCTGGATATACTGCGCCACTCACTGGAAACAGGCCTTGTCGGGATTGCCAGAGGCTCCGCAACGATCAAGTTCCCGGCACGCTTCATACTCGTGCTCGCCGCCAAACCATGTCCCTGCTCCCAGACGCGTGACAATAATAGCGAAAGCGAAATCTGCACCTGTCCGGCCCAGATAAAACGCCGATACCTTGCACGCCTCGGGACGCTGCTTGACCGCATCGATATCAAGGTCGAACTCCCGCAGCTGACCCCCGCCGACCTACGGGCAAGCCACGACCCCGTCGAGTCAACAGCCGTGGTCGCCGCTCGGGTTGCCCGTGCACGCGAAGCGATGGCTCTTCGCCTGCGTGGCACGCCCTGGCGGATTAACTCCGAAATACCCGCGCACGTGCTGGAGCGGCAATGGCCGCTGTCCACCGCAGTCCGGCAGGAAGCGGAACGGCTCTATGAGATCGGCGCACTCACCAGGCGAGGAGTAAACCGGGTCTTCCGGCTCGCATGGACTCTCGCCGACCTGGCAGACATCGACAGGCCCGGACCCGACCAGATAAAGCAGGCTATCGCGCTTCAGATTCCAGGACGGCCGGCATGATCGCACCCGTGCCGCCCTCCAGTTCCCCGAACACCACCGACGTCACCGACAGGCTGGCCCGCGCGGCTTTGTCTCGAATCCTCCGCCCGGATGATCCCCATACCATCGCGCTGGTACGCCGGCACGGTGCAGCTGAAATCTGGGAAAGACTCCGCCACGACCATCCTCGTCTTGACCCCCGCCGCGACTTGGACGAAGCCGAGAGAGTCGGTGGTCGGATTATCTGTCCCGGTGACAACGAATGGCCCGCCTCTCTACTCGCACTCGACCAAGTCAACCACACCGGACCACAGCCTGCTCCTGGGCCACCATTGGCCTTGTGGGTGCGAGGAGCCGAAAGCCTTTCCGCCGCCAGGCGTGCTGTCGCAGTCGTCGGCGCCCGCGCTGCTACCGACTATGGCAAATACCTAGCCGGCGACCTCGGCGTCGCGCTCGCTGAGCGGAAGTGGTGCGTGATATCCGGTGCCGCCTTCGGAATCGATGCTGCCGCGCACCGAGGATCCCTCGCAGGCGGAGGTCCGACCTTCGCCGTCTTGGCCGGTGGCATCGATGTCCCCTACCCAGCCGCGCATGCCGAGCTCCTCGACGAGATCGCCCACCGTGGCGCTCTGATCAGCGAGGCACCCCCGGGAAGCCCGCCGTATCGTCGGCGCCTCCTCGCGCGAAACCGAATCATCACAGCCCTCGCCCGCGGGACCGTGATCGTCGAGGCCGGCTACCGCAGCGGCGCGCTCAACGCCGCTCGGCATGCCCGTGAACTCTCCAAACCCCTGATGGTGTTTCCTGGTCCGGTTACGAGCGCTATGAGCGCTGGATGCCACCGCCTCCTGCGAGACCATCCTGAGAACACCACCCTGGTGACTGGGGTCGATGATGTTCTCCAGGCACTCGGTCTTCCCAGGCCAAGCAGCCAATCAACGGGGCCGCACGCCAGGGCATGACTGATCTGATTGGTGCCTGTATCTCATTCCCCGCCATCCCGGTCCCACGCCCTCTGGAGGACGTTGGTCGGCCCGCGCTACTAATCGAAAGGAGACGCCTTGGAGGTTCAGGTCCGCGTTGCGCGGAACAGGCTGTCAGTCGACACACAGTGGACAATTACTCGAATCCTCGACAGCCTTCGGCTGGCAGACGCTCCCGCGCTGGCCAGCGTGCTGCGACTGACTGGCCGGTCCGGAGGTCACAACATTGACGCCAGCCTGTACGTTGCCGACGCACTGACCAAGATTGACAGGGAGGACGTGGCGCCCGAAACCGTGGATGGCCCGGCCCACCTGGATGACGCCGACGGGTTGCGAGGGCTGGAGAAGCTCGGCTACCTCACAGTGCACGATCTTGCCTACGAGACGTCCAGCGCCAGCTACCTCGACGAGGGCCGCAGCCTGACCGCGATCCGGGTTCTCCGGCCGTTCCACACCGTCGGTGTCGTCTACCGGTGGCGGCGCGCACTGATCGGCCCGGCCGACGAGTGGGACATCGTCACCCAGCCCGGGGTGATCTGGCCCGGTGTGTACGTGCACGGCGCGGTCGGAGACTACCGATCGCGCGACGTCGGGCTGGTGTACGCCGGCCCGCCCGAGCTGGACACTGACGCGCTGATCTACGCCATCCGCGAGGACTCCGACGTCTTCACCTGCCACGCCGTGTGCGATCGCTGCGGCGCCGACTGGTACGCCCATGACGGATCGTGGATCTTCCGAGCCATCCGGGCACACGCCGACTTCGACTACAGCGACGCGCGCCGTCATGACGGCACCACGGTGATGTGTCCGGAGCCGCTGTGCGTGGCCGGCAGGGTCGGCTTCGTCGTCGGCTGACAGCCCCGGCCGACGCCCCGCTCGTTGCCGGCCGGGTAACCGGCCCGCGCATTTCCCCCATCCACTGAAGGAAGGCGGCACCGCCGCATGCCCGAGAACATTGCACAGAGGACGTATCCCTGATGGCAGACAGCACCGCCGGCGAGACATCTCCGGTCGCACAGGACGACCCGGCCGCGACCGCATGGAACGCAGAGACGGAGCGGCTCTACGGCCAGCTCACCGAACTCAAGCGGCTGTACGTGGCCGCGCAGCTGGGCCTGGTCGGGCATCTGATCCGCACCTTCGAGTCGACCGACACGAACGGGCTCGCGATGAGTACGGCCGAAGCGACGAAGGTGGAGATCACGGTTCGTAGCGGGGACGCCGACTATGATCCGTCGGTCACCCTGAACGCGGTTCTCGCCGCGGACGGGTCGGAGATCGCTTCCTGGGTCGACCGGCCCGGGGTGGCCGACCTCACCGGGTTGGACGAGCTGGTCTGCGGGCCGTTGGAGGCCTGCATTGCCAACGGGATGCAGGTCCCGAGTGGCGGTGAGGTAGAGCTGCCCCCGCCGGGGTTGCCGGACCCGGCGATGCCGCCCGGGGACGACCCGGCGATCCCCGCCCTGTGGGAGCGAATCAAGAAAATCGAGGAGCGGGAAGGGTACTGGAACGGCGGGGACGTCGCCAGCGCGCTGATGGAGTGGTTCGCGGAGCTCGGCTACCGCGTCGACGAGCCGGAAGCGCGGTGAGCGCCGTTCGTGATCACGATGTGGTGACGTCCGCTCCCTGGAGCGGGGTGCAGTGGGCCTGCCGGACCTGCGACCGGTGGGGGTACACCGCCACTGTGGCTGAGGCGCATGCCCACCACGACGAACTCGTCGCGGTGGCCGCCGGCCGGGGCTGGTGGACCACGGAGCAGCTTGCGCGGGCCGCGGCGAACCGGCACTTCCGGTACGTCTCCCTGTGGCTCGGCGAGGTGACTACCCCGAACCTGGCCCGGATGCGACATCGCGGGCAGAGCGAGACCGCGATCGTCGACGAGCTGCTCGCGTTGTCGACGGCCGCCGACGGATGGGACGGCGAGGCCACGTGGGAGGAAGCGTGGGAGATGTGGGCCGAGGTACATCGGCGGGGCCCTGCTCAGGCGGCGCGACCGCTGCCGACCAGCCGGTCGCTCGCCGCGGTGCTGGTCGCGAAGAGTCGGGGCTGGTCCGTCGCAGAGGTCGCGGCGCATCGTGCCGCGAACGCACGGCACCGCAAGTCAGTCCGCCGTTGGCACACCGCCGATCAGATCACGATGGATATTCACCGGATCGCATCGCGGGGCGACTCTCCCGCGCAGCAGATCGCAGACTTGTTCCTCCTGGGCACCAACCTTGACGGTTGGGCCGGGGAGCAGCACCACGAGGACGCCTGGGAGCAGTTCGCTCGCAGGCTGCCAGTACGACGCACCCAGTAGCCGCGGTCCCCGGTTAGATTCGAAGCCGGCCCGCGCCATCGTTCGTGAGGTTCGCCCAGCGCCATGCGTCGTCGCGGGGCGGATCCAGCATCGTTTCTCCATGTGCTCGGCGGGGCCGGCGAATTCGCCCTCGATGAGCTTCGCGAATGTCGATGCCTGTCGGATCACGTGGTGACCGGGGGCGCCGGTCGTGATGGCGGCCAATGCCTTGAACCCCATCCACACGCCCGATGTGGTGTCGCCCAGGAGAACGGTGTAGCCACCGACCGCCGGCGGTTTGCGTCGAGTCCGCCACACCCAGCCAGCGGGCGCGCCGCTCACGTACTGGGCATGGTGTGCACCCTGACCTTCGTCCTCGCCGAGCGGAGCGGTGATCCCGACTTTGCGAGGAGCTCGCTGCGTGAGTCCGCGGCGACCTGCTTCGCCTCACCGGGGACCGACCACTTCCAAGCCACCAGCTGACGCTTCCAGTTCCCATGCACGCGACCACCCGAGCAAGGCAGGCCCCATGATCATCGACCCGTCCGTGCTCCCGACCGCCGACGAGGCCGACCTCAACTCGGCACTGTCTGCGATCAATGCTGAACTCCGCCGCCGGATCACCAGCGACGACGGACTCTTCTCCTTGGTCCGCCGGACCTGGCTGAACGCAGTCGCAGTGCTATGCGACGTCGACTGGGACGACTACCCCACCGCATCGGCCGAAGGCATCCTGCTCGCAGACAACACCACGATCGACGTCGACGCTGCCAGCGCCCCGGACGACTGGGACGTGATCCGTGATGAGGTCGCGAACCTCGCCGCCGTTGATGGCGTCATCAGCGCCGACCAAGAGCACGGCTACCTGATCCGCTTCCGCACTTCGCCCGCCGCGGTCTCAGCGCCAGTCCTTCCCCCGGACTCCGATGCCGCCGGGCGCTGACTGTGGACCGCCCACCTCCGACCGCCAGGTGACTCGTGCGACGGCCGAACCCGCACGAACTGGGGCGACCTGTTGCCTGACCGGGGCAGCTCATCGACCGACCACATCTCCCTTGGCACCGACCTACTGCTGGCCCCGCTGACCCGCAACCACGCGACTTTCCGTTCACGGGAACAGGCAGAAACGCCCAACACATGACCGCACCTCACATTCACGAAAAGCTCCGAAGGAGCCAAATTGGACCGCGCCCGAGGAATCCCTGACTTGATGCGCTCACTTCCCATCGATCGACGTCGAGGGCTACCTATTCCGGCGTCCACGGCACGTTATCCGGACGGAGAACCGAAGTTCTCCCTCGTCGATGGACGTGAAGCATTGTGCCTCGCAGTTGAAGGTCGCTGCGGCATTTGTGGAAATCGTTTGGACGCCGTGGTCGCGTTTCTCGGCGCACCGGAGGCAACGGCAACGCATGTTTATCACGACCCTCCAATGCATGAACAGTGCGCCGAGGCTTCCACAAAATTGTGCCCACATCTCGCGCACCGCGATATGCGCCGTGTAGCCGATCGTCGCTCTGCCGAGACGCCGTCAGCGAATAACACCAACGAGAAGCCAGACCGGTGGGTGATGTGGATCTGCCGAGGCTTTGCCGCGGACGTCGTCGACGGAATACCAATCTTCCTGCCGACACCCTACATCCGGCTGCGCACCTTCACCTACACCGACGACGGGCACCTCCACGAATCACCCGACATGTCCCCGCGGGCCTGATCCGGGCCGCGAGACGACAAGGAAAAGGAGCGGCGGCGATGAGCCTCATCACCGAACGCGAACCGACGCTGCTGGTCAACGACGCCGACCGGCGGCTGACCTACCGGTGGGTCGTGCGGCGGGTCGACGAGGACACCGACCCGGCGACGCTGGTCGTCAACCTGAAGATCCGCCACCACGGGACGAGTAAGGAGTACTACGCCGAGCTGCGCAACGAGACCGAGACCGACCGGGGCATCGGGATCGAGAAGTTCGGTTGGAACGATCCGGTGTGGCACCGCCGCCAGCCCGTGGCCCGCTACTCCCGCAAGAGCCTGCGGACCTTCGGCGAGCAGACCCTCGCCGCGCTGCGCCAGGCCGACATCAGCGGCCAACCGCTCCATGTCGATCTGACCGACATATCGCCGGCCGGCGACTCAAGCGACGCACCGCGTCAGCCACGATCCGCTGGACCGGCCGCGTCGAGAGACCGCACTCACCGCTGACGGATTCGCCTCCACCTCAGAATCCTGTGTTGGCGAGCAACCTTCTATCCGCGGACGCGTCTCTCGGAATATTCCATTCTTCCACGGATCAACGCCAACAGGTCAGCGGTACGGCTTCCCGCCGGGCGACTTCCAGGAAACTGCCACAGAACCTTCGGGCCGGCAAGCCTCGGCCTGCGGCCGACCCCTTCGGGGCAAGAGCTTGCCGGCCCGAAGAACCTGTAGCAGTCAGGAAAAGACCGCCCGGCGGAGAAGCCAGAGACCGCGGTACTGCAAAGCCAGGCGTTATCCCTCTTCGAGGTCTGAGGACAAATCGGGTCTATCATTTCGCGTGCTACGGAACCGGGAAAGGTGAAAATGTACACCGTTGAAGTCAAGTCCAGTGACGGTCTGGCAAGAGTCGCTGACTGCTCGTTCGAAGCTGACGCGCTGAGTTTGTTGAGTGAAGGAATGCTAGCTCTCGCTTACTCCCGTGACCGTTGCGTTCACACGGCTATTACCGGCGGGGTGAGCATGACCGACGTGGATGGCGACGAACGGGTCCTGTTCGTCGGCGTGCTTCTGGTTAACCCATCGGTTGCGGAACATGACCCCGTCAGTCTGTTGGACCATCATTCACCGCGGCGCGGCGACCAGACCGAGGATCATAACCACAGCCGGGCACCTTGGCGCAGGTGGCTTCGCCGCCGCAAGACGGTGCCACTGCCATTCTGACGAGTCTGGGTTCAGATTTCAGAGGCCAAATTCGCATCAGAGAAGGATGATCACTTATGGCCGAGATTCGCAGCAGCAGCCCCACCCGCAACGCTGATCTCGAGGATCTCATCGCAGTCCTACGAGGCCATCATGCCCGAAAGGTCGATGTTGTAGCCCCCGTCACAACAATTCGAGCCGAGAATGGCCGGCTTGTCGTAACTGGAACCGAGCCGGTGCTCACCGACTCCGGTGTGACACTGGCAGACGGCGTTTATCTCCCCACCGCGGTCGCCGACGAGGGTCTCTCGGACAAGCTGGGTATTCCTCTCGCATACCTACGGCGACTGCGAACTGAGAATGTCACCCTGTACGACGAGAACATCAACAGTTGGCTCCGGCACGAAGCGAACTCTGGCCGACGTTTTCTCGTACGGACACTACGTAACGATGACGGTGGTCCCGGTGTCGCGCGGGCCGTGCTGAGTGACCGTTACAGGACAGTGGACCACCTCGACGTTCTGATGGCCGCACTCGACGGCGTGCACGCGGCCGGTGCTCCGGTTCAGATTGACGGCTGCGATCTCACCGACCGACGGATGTACGTCCGAGTTAGGAGCGAAGCTATTCGGGCACTCGCCCCCACCCTCCTCGAAGGCTATCGATCCCCATTCAGTGGCGATCGCGGCGAAGAGAATCCAGTCGTCTGGGCCGGCTTCCAGATCACAAATTCGGAAACGGGTTGTGGCGCATTCACGATCAGCCCGCGACTCGTCATCGAAGTTTGCCGCAATGGTATGACCATCGCGAAGGATGCGTTGCGAGCAGTTCACCTCGGCGGCCGGCTAGAGCAGGATGGGGTGGTGCAGTGGAGCGCTGACACCCAGCGCAAGGCCATCGAGCTGATTACTGCTAAGGCCCGTGACGCGGTCACTACCTTCCTTGACATCGACTACGTCAAGGCGCACATCGAACGGATCGAACGGAAGGCAACCAGGCCCATCGAGGACCCCGCCGCAACCGTTCAGCTCGTCAGCAAGCATCTGCAATACAGCGACGAACAGCAGGCCCTCATTCTACGGCACTTCATTCGAGGCGGCGATCCTACCGCTGGTGGGATCCTGAACGCGGTCACCAGCGCCGCGCAGACCCTCCCCGATGCGGACGTCGCCCATGATATGGAGGCTCAAGCGCTCCGCGCCATGGAAATCGCTGCGAGGACCTGAATTCCTGGCAGAAATCGGGGACTCCGCGCCAGTCGGAGTCCCCGGACTGTTCTCGATGCGAGGCCCTTAAACACGCTCGCGCTTCGAATCGTACTTTCCCGCCAATCATTAAGGAGAGCATATGACGACGCCAACGCCGGCGGCACATGTCGATCTTCATGTTCAGCACCTCGATCCGCGAAGTCTCCTCCTGGATCGCAACCTACGGAGCAACGCCGACCTCGATCCCGACTTCCTCGCCAGCATCAAGGCCTGCGGCGTCCTCATTCCCATCATCGCCGTTGGAGCGCCTGACGGAATCCGAGTCCGCCACGGACACCGTCGCACCCTTGCGGCCGTCGCGGCTGGCCAATCCTCTGTCCCCGTGATAGTCATCGGGCCGGACAGCGACAGCCAGACCGCCGAGATCGAGAGAATCGTTAGCCAGTGGCACGAGAACGAGCACCGAACAGGCCTCCACAACCGCGATAAGGTAGCTGCGGTAGAACAGCTCACCTTGCTCGGTCTCTCCGCTACCAGCATTTCAAAGAAGACGAGGCTGCCGCGGGCCAAGGTGGACGCCGCTCTGACCGTGGCCCGTTCCGAGCTCGCCCGTCTGGCAAGCGAGAAATACGACTTTCTCGATCTCACGCAGGCGGCGGTCGTCGCCGAATTCGAGGACGACGAGGAGGCTGTCAAGGCTCTCGTGGTCGCAGCGCGCGCCGGCGGATTCGAGCACGTTGAACAACGTTGTCGGGACAACCGCGCCGAGAGGGAGGAGCGTTCCCGGGTTTCTGACCTCCTGAGTTCGCAAGGCACCCGTGTCATCGACCGTCCAAGTCACACAGATCAGGCCAAGCGTCTATCCCAACTCGATCACGAGGACACCCCTCTCACCCCGGACAAGCACGCCAACTGCCCGGGCCACGCGGCCTATCTCATTCAGGTATACGAGCGGCAGCCAGAGACTCAAGCGCGAGACAGTGACGCCTCCCCTCCAGCGCAGCTTGTCTACCGCCCTGAGTACGTATGCACCGACCCGGACGGCAACGGCCACGTTGACCGACACCGATTCCCGGCCGGCTCGACGACTGGTACCGGAGAGTCCGGTGGTGGTCTCTCCGAAGAGGAGAAGACGCAGCGCCGATGGGTGGTCGAGAACAACAAGGCCTGGCGCTCGGCCACCACAGTCCGGCGAACGTGGCTGCGTAACTTCCTCACCAGCCGCAAGACTCCCCCGAAGGGGGCCTGTCGGTTCGCTGCGGATTCCGTCGCCTCGGGAAGCCACGAACTGCGCCGCGCCCTCGAACGTCGGCACCCAATCGCCCGTGAGGTTCTTGGCGGCAAGGACACGCCTCTCAGCGCCGATCAGCTCACCGAGCTGATCGATGCAGCGTCTGAGCCGCGAGCCCAGGTCCTGACTCTGGCCCTCATTCTCGCGGCCTACGAGGACGCCCTCGACGTGCATGTCTGGCGCCACCCCACCTCCACCGCACGGCGTTACCTGACCGCTCTGCAGTCCTGGGGATACGAACTGGCCGAAGTCGAACTCCTCGTCACGGCGCCCCCCGGCAACTCCGATGACGAGCCGGCCGCCGGCGATGAAGCACACACGGACAGCAACCAGTCGCCCAATGGCGATCCAACCGCGACTCCAGGAGCGCAGGACCCCGCCGATGACGGGGCCCCGCGCTCGGACGCCTGACCCGAGCCGCTACACCCGCCTCCCCCAGGTCGCACCCCCGCCGGGGGAGGCGGAGCTCTGTCCTCAGCCACGAAATCTCGGAGAGGTTCACTCATGGCCGATACTCAGAAGGACCGTAGATATGCTATGGAAGTCGGCATGCGACTCCGCGAAATCCGAAAGCAGCAGGGGTTGTCGCTCCAAGGCGTCGAGATCAGATCAAATGGTAAGACGAAAGTCGCCGCCCTCGGTTCCTACGAGAGAGGCGACCGAATGGTGACCGTGATCCAGCTCGCCGAGCTTGCCAACTTGTATCGCGTCCCGACCTCTGTCCTTTTGCCGCAACACGACCGGTCGGCAGCCGGCAAGCAGCAGTCACGAATAGTCCTCGATCTCCAGAAGCTCGCAGAGGCTCCGGCCGAAGCTTCCACGCTGGCTCGCTGGGTAGAGCATATCCGGCGACAGCGAGGCGACTATGCGGGCCGTATGTTGTCCATCCGGTACGGCGATCTTGAAGCGCTCGCTGCTATCTATGACACGTCTCCATATGAACTAGTAGCACTTCTACGGTCCTGGCATGTACTGCACCCATCAAGCAGCGAGCTAGGCGCAACGGATGGTGGCGAGGGCCTCATCTCCCAGTCTTCGGAGGATGTCGAAGTCTGCCCCCGGCCATCAGGTTCGGCTGTCCTTCCTCCCCAGGGGTAAAGCCGCCACAGAGATCCCCAAGGTTCGCAGGGCCGAGCTTCAGACAACCCAACCTGCGGGCCCGACGGCCTTGGGGACACGTGTAAGGCCAGACCCATGGGTCGACCTGACCACCATCGTCCGGAGGCTCTGCCTCGTAGGCTGACTTCGGTACGAGGAGGAAGGGAACGGATGACATGAGCCGCCCCCGAGACGGCTTCGGCCCGGTGCAGCTGGCCCGCTGGCTTGGCATCACAGAGCGGCAGCTGCGGCGAGCGCAGGACCGAGGCCTGATCCCCCCACCCGACAGGGACGATCATCGCTGGTCGGATCATGTGGCGAAGACCTTGCCGGACCAGGTCGAAATGATCATATCGAAGGTCGAGGCCCAGCCTGAACCTGAGCAGTCGGTCGACACCGAACCAGCACCACGCCGAAGTCGTGACGGCTTCGGTCCCGTACAGCTGGCCCGGCAGCTAGACATCAAAGACTGGCAGTTGCGCCGCGCGCAGGACCGAGGGCTCATCCCGGCGCCCGACATCGACGAACGCAGATGGTCTGCAGCCGCCATCGAGTCGATCCCCGGCCGAGACACAATCCTTGCCGACGTTGGAGACCACCCCGGCATCGGATCGTCCAAGGCCGCCGAGTACCTGTCCGGACGTACAGGTCTGCAGATCGAGCGAGCAGACGTTCAGGCTCTCGCCGAGCGCGGTGCGCTTCGTCCAATCGGCGACTACAAGGGATGGTCTCTGTACGCCCTCGATGACCTGGACGCGCTGTCTCTTGACCTGCTCGTGACAGTCCTCGCCGACCGGCAGAGCTGGTTGCAGGCAAGCCTCACCAGCCCCGAGGCAGCCGACCTGTTGGGATGGTCCGTCGGCAGGTTCGAGGTCACCGCGGAACGTCAAGGCCTCACAGCCGGCAGATTCGGCCGCTATGCGCGCGTTGATGTTGAGCGGTTGAGGTAGCGCCGGCTGTCCCCCGCCGGCTGGCGCCGGCTGTCCCCTCGCGGGCTTCGCCCGGAGCGCGGCTGCGCCGCGGAGCGCCGGCTGGCGCCGGCTGTCCCCTCGCGGGCTT
>NZ_FAOZ01000053.1 GCF_001536285.1 Parafrankia irregularis
CACCCGTTCGCCGCTAGGAGCAAGCTCCTCGCTCGACTTGCATGTGTTAAGCACGCCGCCAGCGTTCGTCCTGAGCCAGGATCAAACTCTCCATCAATGCTTGAAAGAGATGGCCGGGCCGCCAAGCCCAACCGATCCTGGCAAGACAGATCCTCGTAAGATCGTCTGTCATTGCCAAAGGAATTTCCCACCACAACCAGAACATCAGCCCTGGCCATGGACGGGGGTTTAAAACTAAATGGCACTGACTATTCGGTACGCTGTTGAGTTCTCAAGGAGCAGATGCTGCTGAGATTACGCCGCGAAGCGTACATACCCAGGCAATTTGCTTTTCAAAGTTCTTTTCGGTCAGGTGCGTCGCAAATGCCTCGAAGGCTGCGATCCCGCCCGAAGACCCGACCTTGCGGTCCGATCCCGCGTCCCGAGTGGAGCCACCCTGTTCGGTGTCTGCCGTGTCTCGCTGACAGAGAGAACATTACGGGGGGATGTCCGGGGGCGTCAAATCAATCGGGTCCCAGGATGTGTGACGTATGTCACAGCTACCCAATCGGAGCTTGACGGTGCTGTCTGGTATGGGAGGCTTAGGGTTCTGCGCTCGAACAGGTGATCGGCCTCCGGGCCTGCTCCCAGGCCATCCGGCACCGCTCGGGCACCCCCGTCGGCGTGGGCCGCGAAGCTCCGGCGCCGGCAGCGCGCCGCTGCACGGCACCGGTGCCCCGGCATCCGGTCTGGGCATCGGCACCGGGGCATCGGCACCAGGATCGGCGCCGGGGCATCCGCAGAGTCAGGCATCCCGGGCTTCCGCACGCCGCGCGCAGCTCACTGGTGCACCCGACGCACCGGTGGCACCCGGCTCACCGATGGCTCGCCCAGGAGCCAGAACCGGTTCGGCAGGTGAGCTCCGGCTCGGATCCCGATGCGCGGTCCACGGCCCACCTCCTCGTCCGCGACCGGCCTGCCTCGGTGCACGGTCACGGGCCCACCGCCCGTCAGGTCCGTCCCGGTGCACGTGCCGTCGACGCCCAGCACCCGGGCGAAGCGCCCGGGGCCGGAGGCCACCCGCCGGGCCGCGAGGCCGCCGGCGGCCCGCCCGGAACCAGGCCCGCCGTCACCACGGTCCCGGTCCGCGGCCGCCAGGCCCACCTCCGGGTCGAACCGCTCCGAACCCGGCGTGACGCCGCCGAGCGCCTGCGGATTCGCACCGGCCGCGCAGACGCTCCCGGCCCGGACGAGAACCGCCGCCGCCGTTCCCTCCGGGCCGCACACGACGTTGAAACACCAGTGCATGCCGTACACGAAGTAGACGTAGGCATATCCCGGTGGCCCGAACATCACCGCGCTGCGTGGAGTCGGACCGCGCCGAGCGTGGGAGGCGGGATCATCCGTCCCGCCGTAGGCCTCGACCTCGGTCACCCGCAACGCGACCGGCCCGTGCCGGATCGTCGTCCCGAGCAGATCCCGGGCGACGACCAGCACGGGCCGGTCGTAGAAGTCTCGGTCGAGGACGAGTCCGCTCAGTTCCCCGCCCAGGCCCGGTCACGGTCCAGCACCGGAGCCAGGTCGCGGATCTGGTCCCGAACCCGATCCGGGGCCGTGCCGCCTGGCGCCGAGCGTGCCTCCAGCGCCCCGCGCACCGACAGAACCGAGCGGACGTCCGCGGTGAGCAGCGGGTTGATCACCGCCAGGTCCTCCGCGGAGACGTCGTCGAGCTCGGCGTCGTGGGCCACACACCAGGCGACCAGCTGGCCGACCGCCTCATGCGCCTCCCGGAAGACGACGCCGTTGCGAACCAGGTACTCGGCGACGTCGGTCGCGAGCGCGAATCCGTCGGGCGCGGCCCGTTCGAGCCGCTCCCGGCGCACCCGCATCGTCGCGACCATGCCGGTCATCGCAGGCAGCACGACCAGCAGGGTGTCGACCGCGTCGAAGACCGGCTCCTTGTCCTCCTGCAGGTCGCGGTCATACGCGAGCGGCAGGCCCTTGAGAGTCGTCAGGAGAGCGGTCAGCGCACCGATGAGCCGGCCGGACTTGCCCCGCGCGAGCTCGGCGATGTCCGGGTTCTTCTTCTGCGGCATGATCGAGCTGCCGGTCGCGAAGGCGTCATCCAGCTCGACCCAGCCGAACTCGCGGGTCGTCCACAGGACGATCTCCTCGCCGAGGCGGGACAGATGCACGCCCGTGAGCGCCGCGGCGAAGAGGAACTCCGCCGCGAAGTCCCGATCCGACACCGCGTCCAACGAGTTCGCGAAGGCCCGGTCGAACCCGAGCTCCGCGGCCACCCCCGCCGGGTCGAGCGGCAGGGAGGAGCCGGCGAGGGCGCCTGCTCCCAGCGCGCTCACCGAGGCCCGGCGGTCCCAGTCACGCAGCCGGTCGACGTCCCGGACGAACGCCTGGACGTGCGCGAGCAGCTGGTGACCGAACGAGATCGGCTGCGCGTGCTGCAGGTGGGTCATTCCCGGCGCCGGGGTGTCGACGTGCTGCTCGGCGAGGGTGACGAGCGCACTCGACAGCTCGGTGAGCCGGCCCGCGACCTGCCGGGCGTGATCGCGGAGGTAGAGGCGCAGATCGGTGGCGACCTGGTCGTTGCGGCTGCGCCCGGCGCGCAACTTGCCGCCGAGGGCGCCGAGGTTCTCCAGCAGCCCCCGCTCCAGCGCCGTGTGGACGTCCTCGTCCTCGACGGTGGGACGGAACCGGCCCTGGGTGACGGCATCCGACAGGTCGTCGAGTGCCTTCAGCATCGCCGCCAGCTCGCCGGCGTCGAGCAGCCCCGCCCGGTGCAGCACCCGGGCGTGGGACCGGGAGGCGAGCAGGTCGTAGGGCGCCAGCCGCCAGTCGAACTGCACGCTGACCGACAGCCGGGCCAGCGCCTCGGCCGGACCGCCGGCGAACCGCCCGCCCCACAGCCGCAGCGGCGCGGATCCGTCCGCACCGGGCACCGAGCCCGCGTCGTTCGTCGGGCCCGCGTCGTCATGCGCCCGTTCGGGATCCATCGTCACTCGCTCCTCGTCGACCGACGGGTACTCCCCCGTCGCCACCGGACCGACCGACGTCATGGGTGCAGCCGCTGCTCGCGGGCCGCCCAGACCTTGGTGGGCAGGCCCCACAGCTCGATGAACCCGCGAGCGTCGCTCTGGTCGAACTGGTCGCCGGCATCGTAGGTCGCGAGGGCGTGGTCGTAGAGGCTCCCCGGGCTGCGACGCCCGACGACCTGGGCCACACCGCCCGACAGCCGGAGGCGCACATCGCCGGAGACGCCGGCGCTGGACGAGTCCACGAAGGCGTCCAGTGCGGCCTTGAGCGGCGAGTACCACAGCCCGTCGTAGACGATCTCGCCCCAACGCTGGTCGACACCGCGCTTGAACCGCGCGATGTCGCGCTCGAGGGTGAGGTCCTCGAGGTCCCGGTGCGCCGTCAGCAGGGTGATCGCACCCGGGCACTCGTAGATCTCGCGGCTCTTGATACCGACGAGCCGGTCCTCGATCATGTCGATCCGGCCGACACCCTGAGCTCCGGCCCGGGTGTTGAGCTCGGCGACCAGCTCGACCAGCGACAGGGCGCGGCCGTCGAGCGCGGTCGGCACACCGTCGGTGAACGAGATCGTGACCTCGTCGGCCGGGCGCGGGACGGTCGGGTCGGCGGTGTAGACGAAGACGTCCTCCGGCGGCTGCGCCCACGGGTCCTCGAGGATGCCGCACTCGGCCGTGCGGCCGAACAGGTTCTGGTCGATCGAGTACGGCGACTTCTTCGAGACGTCGATCGGCAGGCCGCGCTCCTCCGCGAAGGCGATCGCCTTGTCCCTCGTCATCCCGGAGTCACGGACCGGGGCCAGCACCCGCAGGCCGGGAGCCAGCGCCATCACGCCGACCTCGAAACGGACCTGGTCGTTGCCCTTGCCCGTGCAGCCGTGCGCGATCGCGTCCGCGCCGTGCTGGCGGGCGGCCTCGACGAGGTGCCTGACGATGATCGGCCGCGACAGCGAGGAGATGAGCGGGTAGCGGTCCATGTAGAGCGCGTTCGCCCGGATCGCGGGGGCGACGAAGTCCGCCGCGAACTCCTCGCGGGCGTCGACGACGATCGATTCGACGGCGCCGCAGGTGAGGGCACGCTGGCGGATCGCCTCCAGGTCCTCACCGCCCTGGCCGACGTCGACGGCCAGGGCGATGACCTCGGCGCCGGTCTCGGCGCCGATCCAGCCGATGGCCACGGACGTGTCGAGGCCGCCCGAGTAGGCAAGCACGACGCGTTCGGTCACTGGGTATCTCCTTAGTTCTGGCTCAGGTTCTCTGGTACTGGCTGAGGTTCTGGCTCAGGTTTCGTCGACACGGTTGTCGTGGGCACGGTTGTCGTGGACACGGGTTGGCTCAGCCCGTGTCGTCATCCGGGCCCGGCGGCTCGCCGACACCGTCCCGGGGCGTCGGTGCGGTGGGCCTGGCCCGGCCGTCGGCCAGGGACAGCAGCCGGCCGGCGAACTCCGGGCCGGCCGACGAGCCGTTGCGCCCCTGCATCGCCCGACAGACCACGAGAATCGTGTCGTCGCCGGCGATGGTCCCCATCACCTCCGGCAGGGCCGCCCGGTCGAGGGCTGAGGCGAACAGTTGCGCGGCGCCCGGCGGAGTCCGCAGCACGACGAGATCACCGTTCGCCTCCGCCGAGACCAGCAGCTCCTCGCAGAGCCTGGTGAGCGGGATGCGCACGGCCTCGGCCGGGGCCTGGTTGACGTCCACCCGGTAGATCAGGACGCCGTCAGGCCCACGGGCCTTCGTCGCGCCGATGTCCTCCAGATCGCGGGACAGGGTGGCCTGGGTGACCTGCACGCCCTCCGCGAGAAGCAGACGCGCCAGCTCCGCCTGTGACCGTACCGACCTGGCCGCGATCAACCCGGCCAGACGCGCCTGCCGGGCGTGTTTCGTCAGGGGGGCCGCCGCGCGGATCGTCATCGGAGGGCGGCCTCCGACGAGGCGTCGTCTGAGGCGTCGTCGAGCAGGACCGACAGCAGTGCCTTCTGGGCGTGCAGCCGGTTCTCCGCCTGGTCGAACACCACCGACCGCGGGCCGTCCAGCACCGCGGCGGAGATCTCCACGTCGCGATGCGCGGGCAGGCAGTGCATGACGATCGCGTCCGGGCGCGCGACCTCGACGACCTTCTCGTCCAGGCGGTAGGGCTGGAAGACGAGCGCTCGGGTGTCCGACTCGTCGTCCTGGCCCATCGACGCCCAGACGTCGGTGTAAAGCACGTCCGCGTCGGTCGCGGCCTCCAGCGCGTCGTGCATCACCAACGCCTCGCCGCCGGTGACCGCGCCGATCTCGTTCGCCTGCCGGACGACCTGGTCGAACGGCTCGTAGCCGGGCGGAGACGCCACATGAACCCGCATCCCGGCCATGGCCCCGGCGAGCATCAGCGAGTGCGCGACGTTGTTGCCGTCGCCCAGGTAGGTCAGGGTCAGGCCCGCGAGGCGGCCGCGCAGCTCACGGATGGTCTGCAGGTCGGCGAGCGCCTGGCAGGGATGGGCGTGGTCGGAGAGCGCGTTGATGACGGGCACGGTGGCCGCCGAGGCCATCCGCTCGACCCTTTCCTGCGCGAACGTCCGGATGACGATCGCGTCCACGTAGCGGCTGAGGACGGCGGCTGTGTCCTCGATCGTCTCCCCCCTGCCCAGCTGGGTGGAGGCGGAGTCGATCACGATCGGGTGGCCGCCCAGCTCGGCGACCGCCACGTCGAACGAAAGGCGGGTCCGGGTCGACGGCTTCTCGAAGATCAGCGCGACCGATCGGCCCTCGAGTGGACGGGGGGCCGTGCCACGCTCGCGGCGGGTGGCCTTGAGCCGGTCGGCGAGATCCAGCAGTGCGGCCTGCTCGGCCGAGGTCAGGTCCGTGTCGAGCAGGAAGTGTCGGGCCGTCATGGGCTGACCTTAGAGCTTTCGCCCGGGTTCTTCCCGGCCTCGGCCCGGCCACGGCCAGCCAGGACGCCGGCGGTGATTCCGGGCAGCGCCGACACGAACGCGTCCACGTCGGGCTGGGTGATCACCAGTGGTGGCGCGAGCCGGACGACGTCCGCGGCGACCGCGTTCACCAGGAAGCCGGCCTCGCGCGCGGCGGTCTCCAGCTCGGCGGCCCAGGGCCCGTCGAGCTCGATCGCCCGCCACAGCCCGACGCCGCGTACTCCGGTGACGCCGGCGGCGCCGGCGGCGAGGATCCCCGCGCGCAACGACTCGCCCAGCGCGGTCGCGTGGTCGAGCAGGCCGTCGGCCACGATCGTGTCCAGGACCGCGAGGGCGGCCGAGCAGACGAGGGGGCCACCGCCGAAGGTGCTGCCATGGTCCCCGGGCTGCAGCAGGCGCCCGGCGGCGCCGATGCCGATGCAGACCCCGATGGGCAGCCCGCCGCCCAGCCCCTTCGCGAGGGTGATCACGTCGGGGACGACGCCCGCGGTCTGGTGGGCGAACCAGGCGCCGGTGCGCCCGATGCCGCTCTGGACCTCGTCGAGCACCAGCAGCGCGCCGTGCTCGTCGCAGGCCGCGCGGGCCGCCGCGAGGTAGCCGGGCGGCGGCGCCACCACGCCGCCCTCACCCAGCGTCGGTTCCAGGAAGACCGCGGCCGTGCGCTCGCTGACCGCCTCGGCCAGCGCCTGCGCGTCGCCATAGGGAACGAAGCGCACACCGGGCAGCAGCGGCTCGAAGGGCGCCCGCTTCCCGGGCTGGCCGGTGATGGACAGCGCTCCCATGGTCCGCCCGTGGAAGGCGCCCTCGGCCGCGATGATCTCCGACCGGCCGGTCCGACGGCTGATCTTGATGGCGGTCTCGTTCGCCTCGGCGCCCGAGTTGCAGAAGAACGCCCGCCCGTCCACGCCCAGCAGCTCCATCAGCCGCTCGGCCAGCAGGACCTGAGGCGTGTTCACATACAGGTTCGAGGTGTGGCCGAGCGTGTCGAGCTGCGCGACCACCGCGGCCCGTACCGCCGGATGGCAGTGCCCGAGGACGCTCACCGCCACACCGGCGATCAGGTCCACGTACTCGCGGCCGTCGGCGTCCCACACGTGGGCACCGGCGCCACGGGTCAACGCGATCGACGGCCGGCCGTAGGTGGCCATGACGACGGCGTCCCGCCGGTCGAGCAGGTCGGCGTTCACGATTCTCCTTCGGTGATGTCCGTGCCGGGGCCTGCCGTGCCGGGGCCGGCCGTGCCGAGGCCGGCCGTGCCGAGGCCTGCTCCGTCGTCGGCCCGGATCAGGGTGCCGATCCCCTCGTCGGTGAAGACCTCCAGCAGCACTGCGTGGGGCACCCGCCCGTCGAGCACGTGGGCCTGGGGAACCCCGCCGGAGACGGCCCGCAGGCAGGCTTCCATCTTCGGGATCATTCCGGACGACAGGGAGGGCAGGAGCCGCTCCAGCTCGCCTACCGTCAGTTCACTGATCACCTCGTCGCTGGCCGGCCAGTCCGCGTAGAGACCTTCGACGTCGGTCAGCACCACGAGCTTCGTCGCTCCCAGCGCCAGGGCCAGCACCGCGGCAGCCGTGTCCGCGTTGACGTTGTACACCCCGCCGTCGAGCCCGCGGGCCACCGAGGCCACGACCGGGACCTTGCCCGAGTCCAGCAGCGCGTTGACGGTCTCGGGCTGGACCTCGACCACGTCACCGACCAGCCCGACGTCCACGGCCTGGCCGTCGACCATCGCCGGGCGGCGACGGGCGGTGAACAGGTTCGCGTCCTCGCCGGAGAGGCCGACCGCGAACGGGCCGTGGTCGTTGACCAGGCCGACGACATCCCGGTTGACCTGGCCGACGAGGACCATCCGGACGACCTCCATCGTCTCGGGCGTGGTCACCCGCAGGCCGCCGACGAACTCCGAGGCCACCCCGAGCCGCTCCAGGTGCGCGGTGATCTGCGGGCCGCCGCCGTGCACGACCACCACCCGGATGCCCGCATAGCGCAGGAAGACGATGTCGGCCGCGAACGCCTCCCGCAGCTCGGGCCGGGTCATCGCGTTCCCGCCGTACTTGATCACCATCGTCGCCCCGTGGAACCGGGACAGCCACGGCAGGGCCTCGATGAGGACCTTCGTCTTCGTGAGCGCGGAATGCCCACGTGCCCGCGCGGCCGGGCCGCGCGTCGACGGACTGTCGCTCATGTCGAGTACGCCGAGTTCTCGTAGACGTACCCGTCGGTGAGGTCGTTCGTCCGCACGACCACCTCGGCGGAGCCCGCGTGCAGGTCCGCGACGATGCTGATCTCCCGCCCGGAGAGGTCGACCAGGTCCCGGGACTCGCCCGGGGCGCCGGCCCGGCACACCTGGACACCGTTCATGGCCACGTCGAGCTGGTCGGGCTCGAACGCCGCGGCGGTGGTGCCGATCGCCGCGAGCACCCGGCCCCAGTTCGGGTCCTTGCCGTAGAGCGCGCACTTGAGCAGGTTGTTCCGCGCGATCGCCCGGCCGACCTCCAGCGCATCCGCCTCGGAGGCCGCCCCGGTGACCGTGATGGAGATCGTCTTCGTGGATCCTTCGGCATCGCCGAGCATCTGGCTCGCCAGGTCCTCGCAGACAGCGGTGACCAGCTCGGTGAGCTCGGCCTCGGGCAGCGCCCGCTCCGACGCACCCGACGCGAGCAGCAGCACGGTGTCGTTTGTCGACAGGCAGCCGTCGGAGTCGACCCGCTCGAAGGTCGTGCGGCAGGCCTCCCGCACGACCCGGTCAAGAGTCGCGGCGTCGGCGACGGCGTCGGTCGTGACGACGACGAGCATCGTCGCGAGCGACGGCGCCAGCATGGCCGCGCCCTTGCCCATGCCGCCGACGGTGACGACGCTCCCGCCCTCCCGGCTGTGGCGGACCGCCTCCTTGGCCACGGTGTCGGTGGTGCGGATGGCCTCGGCCGCGGCGCCCCCGCCACTCGCGGACAGCGCGGCCACCGCCTCGACCACCCCCGGGAGCAGGAGGTCCATGGGCAGCGGGACACCGATCAGGCCGGTCGAGCAGACCGCGACCTCGCCCGCTCCGATGCCGATCTCGGCGGCGACCCGCTCCGCGGTGGTGTGGGTGTCGGCGAACCCCGCCGGCCCGGTGCAGGCGTTCGCCCCACCGGAGTTGAGCACGACCGCGCGCAGCCGGCCTCCGGTGAGGACCTGGCGGGTCCACAGCACGGGCGCGGCCTGCACCCGGTTGCGGGTGAACACGCCCGCCGCGGCATCGGCGGGACCGTCGTTGACGACGATCGCGACATCTGGACGCCCGGACGGCTTCAGCCCGGCCGCGACTCCGGCGGCCCGGAAGCCCTGGGCTGCGGTGACGCTCATGCCTGTTCCCCTTCCCCACTCACTCCGACTACGGACCGGCTGCCCATGACCCGGCGAGCCACGACCCGGCGAGCTATGACCCGGCGCGCCATGGCCCCGCAGCCCGCGGCCCGGCGACCCGCGGTTGACGCGGTCACGGGGCGAGACCCTGGGCGCTCAGGCCGGTGCCCTCCGGCTGGCCGAGCATGAGGTTGGCGCACTGGAGCGCCTGGCCCGCGGCGCCCTTCGTGAGGTTGTCGATGGCCGCCACGACGACCACCCGGCCGGCCTCGGCGTCCACCGTCGCCTGCAGGTGCACGCAGTTGCTGCCGAGGGTGGACGAGGTGTGCGGCCACCGGCCCGGCGGCAGCACCCGCACGAACGGCTCGCCGTCGTAGAAGGCTCGCAGGATCCCGGTGACCGTCTCGGCGTCCGCGCCGAGGCCGGTGCCCAGATCGTCACCAGCCGCGAGCTCGGCGGACAGGCGGGCGGTGCAGGTCGCAAGAATGCCGCGCGGCATCGGCGCCAGGACCGGGGTGAACGACAACGACACCGGTGACCGCGCGTACCGGGTGAGGGTCTGGACGATCTCGGGCCGGTGCTGGTGACCACCGACCTTGTAGGCGGTCAGGTCACCCATCACCTCGCTGCCGAGGAGGTTGACCTTCGCCGACCGCCCGGCGCCGGAGGTGCCGCTCGCGGCGACGACGACCAGATCGGACGGATCCACCGCGCCGGCCGCGATCAGCGGCACCAGCGCCAGGGTGATCGCGGTCGGGTAGCACCCCGGCGCGGCGACCCGGTTGCTGACCCTGATCTCCTCCCGGGCCCCGGGCAGCTCCGGCATGCCGTAGGTCCAGGTGCCGGCGTGTTCGCCACCGTAGGCCCGCCGCCACACCCGCGGGTCGGCCAGGCGGTGGTCGGCCCCGAGATCGACGACCCGCACGCCGGCCGGCAACGTGGCCGCGACCGCGCCCGACTGCCCATGCGGGAGCGCGAGGAAGACGATGTCGGCGCTCGTGTCGGCCAGGGCCGCGGTGTCGACGAACACCTGCCCGGCGAGATCGGGCAGGTGCGGATGCACCTCGGTCACGTCCACACCGGCGGACGTGTTGGCCGCCAGGTCACCGATGTCGATGCCGGGGTGGCCGAGCAGCAGCCGAAGCAGCTCCCCGCCGCCGTACCCGCTCGCGCCCGCTACCGCCGCAGTCACACCCATGATTGAAAACTTATACACACTCGCCTATGGAAATTCAAGAACCAGGTCACGTGACCGCGCCGGCGACAACCTCCAGAGCGGGGGCACCTATTACCGACTCGTTACGTGAAAGTAAAGGACAGAGCCGACGCCGCCGGGGCACACTTCTACAAAGACCACTCCGGGACAACGAGGTACCGGGGTGGGAAACGGGTCGGGGTGGGTGCCAGCAGCACCCACCCCGACTCATCACCCAGACATCCGACCCACCCAGGCATCCGACGCCTCCGCACCCGCACCCGATCTCCGCCGGGTATGCGCGCGGACGCGGCGGGTCAGCCGCGCTCAGCCACGCAGCACCGCTCCAGTGCGGCTCGCGGCCTCGGCCACCGCCGCGTCGCGGATGTCGTTCGCCTCCCCGGCGGTCAGCGTGCGGTCGGCGGCACGCAGCCGGAGACCGAACGCGAGCGAACGCCGACCGGGGCCGACCTGACCGCCCTCGTAGACGTCGAACAGCGACAGCGACTCCAGCAGCTCCCCGGCGCCGGCCCGCAGCGCCTCGGTCACCGCGGCGACGGGCACCTCGGCACCGGTCACCAGCGCGACATCCCGGTCAGCCGGCGGGAAGGTGGAGATCGCGGGCGCGGCGACCGCCGGCCGTTCGAGCGCCACGGCGATCAGCGCGTCGAGGTCGAGCTCCATGGCGCACGAGCGGGCCGGCAGCCCGGCGGCGCCCAGCACCCGCGGGTGCAGCTCCCCCGCGTGCCCGACGACCCGGCCGTCGACCGACAGCTCGGCGCAGCGGCCGGGATGCCACGGCAGTACGTCACCGGCGCTGACCTTGAGCTCCACCCCGACCGCCGCCGCGACGCTGTGCGCGCCGGCGACCGCGTCGCCCCAGTCGGCGGCCCGGCCCGGGCCCCACCAGCCGGCAGGCTCACGCAGACCCGTGAGGATGACCGCCACGTGCCGCGGCTGGTCGGGCAGGGCACTGTCCAGCGCGCGGATCTCGGCCTCGTTGGGCCGGCGGTCGACGGGCGGCGTGGCGACCGCGACGGCACCCCCCGCCGGCTCGCGGAAGACCAGTCCGCTCTCGAAGAGGGCGAGATCGGTCTGACCGCGGCCGAGGTTGCGGCCAGCGGCGTCGATCAGCCCGGACAGCAGCGTCGTACGCAGGTACGAGGCGTCCTGCGCGATCGGGTTGGTCACCCGGACGGCGGCCCGGCGCGGGTCGCCGTCGGGCAGGCTCAGGACGTCCGCGGCGTCCGCACCGACGAACGGCAGGGTCAGCACCTCGACGAAGCCGTCGGCGGCCAGCGCCCGCCCGACCGCCCGACGCAGCCGCTGCGCCTCGGTCAGCCCACGGCCCGCGGGAAGCAGCGGCAGGGTGACCGGGATCGTGTCGTAGCCCTCCAGGCGCACGACCTCCTCGACGAGGTCCGCCGGGCGCGCCAGGTCGGGACGCCACGAGGGCACCGTGACCTCGACCGTGCCCGAAGCGGCAGCACCCGACGCGGCAGCGCCCGACGCCGCGACATCCGAGGACGCGACATCCGAGGCGGGGCCGGAGACGACGGCGCCGATGTCGGCCAGCCGCCGCCGGATCACGTCGACGGGGTAGGGGCGACCGGCGAGCCGCTCCGGCTCACCCAGCGGGAAGGCGATCGTCACCGGTGCCGGCCGGTGGTCGACGTCGGTGCCGCCCGGCTCGGCGCTGGCACCGGCCAGCTCACCCAGCAGGTCGACGGCACGCTGCGCGGCCACCGGGGCGAGCGCCGGGTCCACGCCGCGCTCGAACCGCCGTGACGCCTCGGAACCGAGGCGGTGGCGGCGGGCGGTCCGCGCGACCACGATGGCGTCGAAATGCGCCGATTCCAGCACGATGTCGGTCGTCGTCGCGGAGATCTCCGTCGCCGCGCCGCCCATCACGCCGGCGAGCGCGATCGGACCGGAGTCGTCGGCGATCACCAGGTCCTCGGGGTCGAGCACCCGGTCGACCCCGTCAAGGGTGAGCAGACGCTCACCGGCCCGGGCCCGGCGGACGACGATCGGCCCGGAGAGCTTGGCCCGGTCGAAGGCGTGCAGCGGCTGGCCCAGCCCGAGCATCACGATGTTGGTGACGTCGACCGGGGCGGAGATCGGCCGCATCCCGGCCAGCGAGAGCCGCCGGGCCCAGCCCAGCGGGGTGCGGGCGTTCGGGTCGACGCCACTGACGACGCGCGCGACATACCGGTCGCAGGCGAGCGTGTCCTCCACTCGGACCGGGTAGCCCGCCGCACCGGCTTCCCCGCCATCGCCGGTGTCACCGGGCAGCGGGCCGGCGTCGGACGCCAGGCCACCCCACTGGCCTGGATCACCGAAGGGCAGACCGAACGCGGTGGCCGTCTCCCGGGCGATACCGCGCACCGACAGCCCGTACCCACGGTCGGGCGTGACGGCGATGTCGAGTACCTCGTCGCTGACGGCGAGCAGCTCGGCGACATGCGCGCCGATCGGCGTGTCCGGCGGCAGCACCAGGATCCCGCTGTGGTCATCGCCCAGCCCCAGCTCACGAGCGGAGCAGATCATGCCGTCGCTGACATGCCCGTACGTCTTACGCGAGCTGATCTCGAAGCCGCCGGGCAGGACGGACCCGGGCAGTGCCACCGGAACCCGGTCACCGACCTCGAAGTTGAAAGCGCCGCAGATGACGCCGCGCACGCCCGGCTCGGAGACCTCGGCACCCGCCGCACCAGCCGCGTCCGCCGCATCGGACACGTCCGCCGCGCCCAGCTCCGCGACGCGGACCTGGCACCAGCGGACGTCCTTCTTCTTCGTCGGCACGACCTCGATGGAGACCACCTCGCCGACCACGACCCCGGCCAGGTCCGAGCCGACGGTCTCCAGCCCCTCGACCTCGAACCCGGCGCGGATCAGTGCCTCCGCGACGGCCTTCGCCGGCGGCAGCGGGGCGCCGACCACCTCACGCAGCCAGGACATCACGATTCTCACCGGGTCAGCCCTCGATTCCGAACGGCAGGCCGAAGCGGACGTCGCCGTCGACGAAGTCCCGGATCTCACGGACGTCATGCCTGGTCATCGCCGCGCGCTCCAGGCCCATCCCGAACGCGAAGCCGCTGTAGCGGGCGGGGTCGACGCCGCAGGCGCGCAGCACGTTCGGGTCGACCATGCCGCAGCCGCCGGCCTCGATCCAGCCCTCGTCCGAACAGACCCGGCACGGCTGGCGGCCCGCGTCGCCGCGGCAGGCGAAGCACTGGACGTCCAGCTCGGCGGAGGGCTCGGTGAACGGGAAGAACGACGGCCGCAGCCGGGTGGACAGGCCCGAACCGAACAGGGCCTGGGCGAACACCTCCAGGGTGCCCCGCAGGTCGGCCATGGTGATGCCCTCGTCGACGGCGAGGCACTCCAGCTGGCCGAAGACCGGCGAGTGCGTCGCGTCGATCGTGTCGTTGCGGTAGGTGCGCCCCGGGCAGACCACGTACACCGGCAGTGGACGGGACAGCAGCGAGCGGATCTGCACCGGCGAGGTGTGCGTGCGCAGCAGCCGACCCGACGCGGCGGGCTCGACGTAGAGGGTGTCGTGCTCGCTGCGCGCCGGGTGGTCGGGCGCCATGTTGAGCGCCTCGAAGTTGAACCAGTCGTGCTCGACCTCGGGCCCCTCCGCGACCTCGTAGCCCATGGCCACGAAGACGTCGGTGAGCCGGTCGGAGAGCAGGCTCAGCGGGTGGCGTGCGCCGTGGCGCCGGCGGTCGACGGGGAGGGTCACGTCGACGCGCTCGGCGATCAGGATCTCGGCGTCGCGGCGCGCCGTGAGCTCGGTCAGCCGGGACTCGTAGGCGGTGCGGACGGCGGCGGTGGCGGCGTTGTGCGCCCGGCCGGCCTGCGCTCGCTGCTCGCGCGGCAGCGCGCCGAGCTGGCGCCGGGCCAGCGCGAGCGGCGCGGACTGGCCGTCGACGTGCGCGGAACGCACGGCGGACAGCGCGTCCAGGCCGTCGGCCGCGGCGATGGCCGCGAGCGCGGCGGCCACGTCGGCGTCCAGCCGGTTCTGGTCCAGGGCACCGAGATCCACAGGATCAGCGGTCTCGTTGGGGGCGGGCACGATGATCATCCTCATCGGTGGGTGGCGGGCCTGCGCGGCCCGCCGAACGAATGGGTCGGTTCTCCCGGGGCGCCCGCCGGTGGTGCGTCGTGCGGCCTCAGCCGAACACGGGCCCACCAGCGGGCACGGAAAATCGGAACTCCGCCCCGCCGCCCGGCGCCTTGCCGACCGAGATCGTCCCGCCGTGTGCCTCGATCAGCGCCTTGGCGATGTACAGCCCGAGACCCGTGCCGTTGCCACGGCTCGCACCGCGCCAGAACTTGGCGAACACCCGGCTGGCGTTGGCTTCCGGCACACCCTCGCCCTCGTCCGCGACGGTCACCTCGGCTCCTGTAGATGTTCCGCTGAGCACGACGGTCACAGTACCCGCGCCGTGGCGCAACGCGTTGTCGACGAGGTTGTGGAGAACCTGGTCGATCTTGTCCGGGTCGACCCACATCTCGGGGAGCTCACCGGTGAACCGGACGTCGAACCGTTCCGCCGGGGCGGAGCCGGCCGCGATCTTGCCCTCGACGACACGCCGGACGGCCGCACGCATGTCGACGATCTGCTTGCGGATCTGGACCCGACCGGCGTCGATGCGGGAGACGTCCAACAGCTCGGTCAGCAGCCGGGTGACGCGGTCGGCGTCGGTGTTGACCGTGTTGAGCATCAGTTTCTTCTGCTCGTCGGTGAACCTGTCCCAACGGGCGAGAAGTGTGGCGGTGAAGCCCTTCACGCTGGTCAGCGGCGAGCGCAGCTCGTGGGCGACGGTGGCGATGAGGTCCGCGCGGTTGCGTTCGATCCGCTCCCTGCTGACCGTGTCCCGCAGGCAGACCGCCACCCGCACCAGCACCCCGTCGACCCGGGTGAAGCGGGCGGTCACGTTGAAGTCGTGGTCGGAGTCCGGGCCGGCGTAGGTCAGGCGGCGTTCCGGCTGCCCGGTGACCCGGGGCAGCTCACGGCTCGGCTGCGAGCACTCCCACCAGTCGTTGCCCCGTTCGTCGAGCAGCGGGAGGACCTCGGTGAGGTGACGCCCCACCGCCTTGCCCTGCGGCAGGCCGGTCACCTTCGAGGCGGCGCTGTTGAACATCTCCACGACACCCGACGCGTCGGTGACGACCACCGGATCGGGCAGCAGGTCGAGGGTCGCCGGAGTTTGCAGGTCCACCGACTCCTCCGCGGTATCGGGACCGGGACCAGGAACCTCGTTCCCGGAGAACTCCGGCCCGGGAGCGGAAGCGACGATGCGTGTCAACGCGCCCCACCTCCACTGGCACCGGACGTAGCTGACCGCACCGCTCTCTGCGCCCGCGCCGACGCATACATACACAGCGCCGACGCAACCGCAAGATTCAGTGACTCGGCCTGACCGTACACCGGCACCCTTACCGCCGTGTCCGCGGAGGCCGCCGTCGCGGCCGTGAGGCCTCTCGCCTCGTTGCCGAAGACCCACGCGGTGGGGCCGGCAAGCACTCCCGCGGCGGCGAGTTCGTCGAGATCGCGGTCCGCGTGACCGGACGTCGCCAGCACCTGGCAGCCGAGCTCACGCAGCTCCCGCACGACCGTGGGCGCGTCGGCGGCCACGATCACCGGGAGGTGGAACAGGCTGCCCGCGGACGAGCGCACGCACTTGCCGCCGAACGGGTCGACACTGTCACCGACGAACACGACCGCATCGGCGCCGGCCGCGTCCGCCGAGCGGATCACCGTGCCGGCGTTACCCGGATCGTTCGCGCCCTCGCACACCGCGACCAGGCGCGGCCGCCCCAGATCCGCCAGCCGGTGCCCGGGCAGCTCGGCGACGCCGACGAGCCCCTGCGGGGTCACCGTCTCCGAGAGAGCTGCCGCGGCGGCATCGGTCACGAACCGGACCGGCACGCCGGTTCCGGCCATCAGCTGGCCGTGCCGCGCCAGGGCCGACTCACCGACGAACAGCTCGACCAGCGCGTCGGCCTGCAGCGCCGCGGTGACGGCCTGGGCCCCCTCGACGAGGAACAGGCCCTCCTCACGGCGCGCCGCCGCACGCCGCAGCCGCCGGGCGGCGGCGACGTGGGCGGAGCGAAGCCCGTCGAACCGGTCGGGCGACGGGCCGGCGTTCAGAACGCCCCCACCCGTGAACGGGCCGGTGGACGAAGCTTCCGACAGCCCGGTGGACGACCCCGTGGACGACGTCGACCTGCCCGCGGAGGGGCGCTGCGGGCGGCGAGGTGACACCGGCGGAGGACGGCGGCGGGCTCTCAGGCGGCCGAGGCCTCGGCGGCCACGGGCAGCGCGGCGCGGGCGACCTCGACGAGAGCCGCGAACGCGGCCGCGTCGTTGACCGCGAGATCGGCCAGGATCTTGCGGTCGACCTCGACACCTGCCAGGCGCAGGCCCTGCACGAAGCGGTTGTAGGTGAGACCGTTCGCCCGGGCGGCGGCGTTGATACGAGTGATCCACAACTGCCGGAAGTCGCCCTTGCGCGCGCGACGGTCCCGGTAGGAGTAGGTCATCGAGTGGAGCATCTGCTCCTTGGCCTTGCGGTAGAGCCGCGAACGCTGGCCCCGGTATCCGCTGGCGGCCTCGAGGACCTCGCGGCGCTTCTTCTGGGCGTTGACCGCCCGCTTCACGCGTGCCATGAGGGCACCTGTCTCCTTCGTTCGTTCACGTTCGTTCGCGTCCGGTCCGGTCGGCCGCCCTGCGCGGCCACCAGGCCGGAGATGTCAGCGGCCCAGCAGACGCTTGATGCGGCGGTCGTCCGCGGAGCTCAGCACGACCTCGTCGTAGAGCCGGCGGGTGCGACGGCTCGTCTTGTGCTCAAGGAGGTGGGCGCGGTTGGCACGCCGGCGCATCACCTTGCCGGTACCGGTGACACGGAACCGCTTGCCGGCACCGGTGTGACTCTTCATCTTGGGCATGATCGCGTCCCTGTGGTGGATTTCGGATGCTCGTCTGGGCGCGCCCGTCTGGTGCCCGTGTTCATGCGCGCCTGGGCCGGTACGACGTCTGGCGACGCCGACCGGTGGTAGCTCACCCCTGGGTCGCCGACTCCGGGACTCGCTGGGGCTTGGCGGGGCCCTTGTGCGGGGCCATGACCATCGTCATGTTCCGCCCGTCCTGCTTGGGCTGGGCCTCGACGTAACCGAGATCGGCGACATCGGTGGACAGCCGCTGCAGCAGACGGATACCGAGCTCGGGCCGTGACTGCTCACGCCCACGGAACATGATGGTGATCTTTACCTTGTCGCCGGCCTTGAGGAAGCGCACGACGTGACCCTTCTTGGTCTCGTAGTCGTGCGGATCGATCTTCGGTCGGAGCTTCATCTCCTTGATGACCGTCTGGACCTGGTTCTTACGAGCCTCACGACGCTTCTGGTCGGACTCGTACTTGAACTTGCCATAGTCCATCAGCTTGCAGACCGGCGGACGGGCGGTCGGCGCCACCTCGACGAGGTCGAGATCCGCCTCCTGCGCGAGGCGCATGGCCTCTCCGATGGAGACGATGCCGATCTGCTCGCCCTCCGCTCCCACGAGGCGAACCTCCGGGACGCGGATCCGGTCGTTGATGCGTGACTCTGTGCTGATGTGCGTTCCTCCGTGGCTCGACGCGCGGGCACGACCTCACCGCAGCGGAGCACCAAGCCCGGGGTAACCCAGGCTCCCGGCCGACATGCCGTGGCAACGGCTCGGCCGACCGGCGACCCGGCCACCGCGCCAGCCGGCGGGCTGGCGACCGGCCGGATCATCTCCGACGGCGGCGACGGGTGGAGGGCGAACCCCCGCTTTGACCTGGTTACGCGGGCACGACGTATGCGACTGCGCCGAAGTGGGACAGTCTGGGTGCGACTGCCGGACACGGCGACCGAAGCATGGTGCCAGTACCTGCCACCAGGTGGTCTGCAGCCCAGCGTAGCAGAGCCCGCGGCGAGGGACGATCAACAAGGGCTTCCGTCCCGATCCGCCCCGCGCGCCCGGCCAGGCCAGGCCAGGGGCGACAGCCCCGCTCCGGATCCCGGTCGGTCACCGACCGGCGTACCGCCACGATCAACGCCGAGCCTTTTCCATCTCACCTCTGCGGACACTGTCTCGCCTCTGCGGACACTGTCTCGGCAGGTCAGAGCCGACAACGGAACAGGTCGGAGTCAGCGGCCGAAATGGCCCACTCCTGCTGGTGGCGCCGCCGGCATCCCGGTCACGACCGGGACCGCGCGCCCAGCAGCCGAAAGCCCCGGCGCCCCGGTGGACGAACCCCACGCCCGAGGTGCGCCCGCACCGCCGGCACCTCGGTGGGGTCGACCACGAGCACCGCGGCCGCCATCTCGTCCGGGCCCTGGCCGCCGCCGGTGCCGACGATCGTCGGTGCGGACGGGTCCTCCATGGCCTCCCGCAGCCGGCGCACGATCTCGGTGACCATCGCGTCGAGCTCGGCCTCCGTGCCGCGGCCACCGGCCGCACCGCCGGACCCCCCGGCCGGCGCGCCACCGGCCCGCGCGCGGGCGCCCGTGGCGGCGCCGGCACGGGCCACACCGTGCACCGCCACGGCGAGCACCGGACGTGCCTGGTGATCCGGCCCGACCGACTGCGCGAGCTCCGCCGGCCACACCTCGGTACCGGCGGGCAGACCGGCCAGCGCCGCGCGAATCCGCCGCCGGCCCCGCGCGCCCAGCGGCACCGGGCGCGGGCGCAGCAGCCCGCCGCCGTCGTCGTCAGCCACGATCACCTCGTCACGCCGGTCGGAAGCAGCCCCGCCGACGGCCTGCGCGGCCCCGTTCGCCGCACCACCGCCGGCGCTCGCCGCCCCGGAGGAGATCCACATGCCCTCGCCGGACCCGAACGGCCGCGGACCACGCCAGGCGGCACCCCTGGCACCGTCCTCGGTGGATGGCCGCACGTCCAGGGTGACCGGCGCCGGCCCACCGAGATCGATCACCACCGCGGCCAGACCCATGCGGACGGCCTCGGCGCAGGCATCCGGCAGCGTCACCGGCACCGGACGCACGGACGGACGCCAGGCGGCCATGACGTCGACCGAGCTGAAGACCGGCAGCGCACCAGAACCGGACGGCGTGCGCAGGGTCACCAGAACCATGTCGCTCTTCTTGTCCGCGCCGGTAACGGCATCGGTCGCGAGCGCCCTCGCCTCCACCCCGACGAACACCCGGGCCCCCGGCAGCGCCGCCGTCAGCGCGGCCCGGTCGCCAGATCGCAACGCGGCCAGCAGCGCGGAGTCGGCAAGCCCGTCATCACCCTGCCCGGGTGGCGTCAGCAGGTCGGGAGGCATCACACCGACTGTAGTGCCTCGATCGGTCCGTCCGGCACGGCGGCTGTCACTGATCGGCGGGGTCGGCCGCCGCGGCCAGTTCCTCGAAGGCCGCCCGGGTCCGCCGGCGCAGCCGGTACCAGTCGACGGGCCGGCAGTCCGTCAGCCCCGGGTCGAAGGGGACGGTGACCAACCGGCGAGCCTGAGCCTCGAGATCGCCCAGGTGTTGACGTGCCGCCCGGGTGAGCCGGGTCGGGTAGGTCTCCACGACCGCGACCAGTACCGAGGCCTGCAGATCCGCCCGCCCGGCGGCGGCCAGCGCGGTCAGCGCATGACCCGCCGCGGCCAGCTCCGCCTCACCCGCGCGGCATGAGAGGACGACCTGGTCGCCGCGGGCGAGCAGCGTCGCGGACACCGGCTGGCTCCAGCCCGGCGGGCCATCCGCGATCACCACCTGGAACCAGCGGCCGAGCAGGTCCAGCGCAGCGGCCAGCTCGTGCGCGGTCAGCCCGGGCGCGGTGAGGTCGTGCACCCCGGGAAGCACCTCGAGACCACCGGGGCCGTCCGCCCTCAGGTACAGCCGCAGCTCCGTGAGCGACTCGACCGGAGGCTGGGCGGTGACCAGCTCCCGCACCCCGCTGGTCCCGGAGCCCAGGCCGACCCGGTGCGTCAGCATCCCGTACTGGTCAGGGCAGGCATCCACGGCGACGACGCGCGCACGGCCGCGGGCCGCGAGCGCCAGGCCGAGCCCGGCGGCGACCGTCGTTCGGCCGCCGCCGCCGCCGAATCCCCCGACCAGGACACAGCGGGTACGGACCGCGGCGCCGCGGAAGGGCGCGGGAACAATCTCTGCCCCGGGGCGCGACGGCACCGCGGGCAGGGACGCGCGCGGGGGCACGGTCACGATCGTGGACGCCGACGGGCGCGGCAACGACACCGCGGACGGTCGCGTTCCCAGCTGCGGGGACGGCGGCGGTGACGCCGGTACCGGTGCCGGCAGTGCCGGTGGCGGCGGCGGCGGTGGCGGTGGCGGTGGCGGTGGTGGCGGTGGCGGTGGCGGTGGTGGTGGCGGCACCGGTTGTGGTCGCGGCTGCTGCTGCGGCTGCGCCGTCGGATGCGGCCTCGGTACCGGTGGGAGCGGCGGCAACGGCGCACGCTGACCGAAACCGGGAGCGAGTGCCGGTGGCCCCTCGGCCGCGGCGTTCGGGGCTACGACCTGCGGCACCCAGCCGCCTCCCGCGGTGGGCTCGTGAGCACTCGCCGGAGCGGCCGGACCCGCCGACCCGTGGTCAGGTGACCCATGGCCAGGTGACCCGTGGTCAGGCCGCACCTGGTCGGGGTTCGTGGGAGAAGCCGGACCGGGCGGCACCGGCGGACCCGCGTACGCGGTGAGCGGCGGTGGGGCCGCGTGCGGCGCCGCCGCCGGATTGGTCGCCGTGGCCGGCGGGTTCGTCGCCGTGGCACCGCGCTCCGGCTCGGATCGAGGCACCCGCGGACGACCCCGGCCCGCGCGGCGGCCGACGGTGGCCAGACCGGGTTGGGAGTCCTGCGTCATCCGCATGCCCAGCAGGGACACCGGGCGGGCATCACCCTCGGCGTCGTCGCCGGTGTCTCCTGGGTCCGTACCTCCCGCGCCGAGTCCCGGATCCGTGCCGGAGGCGCCGGCGCCGTATCGCTCCCGACCTGCTCCGCCGGGCTCGGACCCCTCGGAGTCGGATCGTGGTGGGAACGTCTCGCCGCCCCCGTCACGTTCGGATCCGCGGCCCGTCTCGTGCATCTGCCCCACCCCATGTGTGTCGACCGTCCGAAAGGCCGGCGCCGGTGGCGGGCCCCCCGCCCACCACCGAACCGGCCTGTCGTACCGGAACCCCGCATGAGGCGACGCGTACGCGGCAGGCCCCCCTCGAACCCGCCACCGCGACCACCGTGCGGCCACGGTACGCCCCCGGCCGCCGCGTGCCTGCGTGGACCCCGCATCACGCGAGGTCACCGATACGGTTCGAAAACACACTCTCGCGGAAGGTGCGTCCCCACAAGTGTGACGGGCCGACACCATCGTGACGGACCGTCCACACCTGATGACAGGCCACCGACATCCCACAGGGACATGGAGTCGGGCGAGCGGGAGGTGCTACGCGAGCGCCGCGATCCCGCGCAGGACGACAGCCGTGTCCAGCGCGGCCAGCGTGGCCTCGCGCCCCTTGTCCTCCACCGACCCGGGCAGGCCGGCCCGGTCGCGCGCCTGCTCCACGGTGTCGCAGGTCAGCAGGCCGAAGCCGACCGGTACCCCGGAGTCGAGGGTGACCCGGGCCAGGCCGTCGGTGACGAACCGGCAGACATAGTCGAAGTGCGGTGTACCACCACGAATCACGGCACCCAGCGCCACCACCGCGTCGTGACGGGATGCCAGCGCGGCCGCCACCACCGGCAGCTCCACCGCGCCGGACACCCTGACCACGGTCGGGCTGACCGTCACTCCCGCGTCCTTGGCGGCCCGCAGGGCGCCACCGAGCAGCGAGTCGGTGATCTCCGTGTGCCAGCGGGTCGCGACGATCGCCAGCCTGACGTCGCCGGCGTCGGGCAGTTCCTCAGCAGGTGCACCTGCGCCGCTCATCGTGCCTCCTCACACGCTCGGCCCGACCAGTCAACGCCGGTCGGCCCCGTCTTCGACCAGTGGTTCGTCTCGTGAGCGGAGGCCACGGCCTCGTCCGCGCCGACAGCCAGCGGCAGGCCCGGCAGCTCATGGCCCATCCGGTCCCGCTTCGTCGTCAGATAGCGCAGGTTCTCCGGGGTGTGCGCCACCGGCAGCCCGATCTGCTCGACGACCCGCAGGCCGTGCCGCTCCAGCCCCACCCGCTTCGTCGGGTTGTTGGTCAGCAGTCGCAGGCTGCGGACGCCCAGGTCGAGCAGCATCTGGGCGCCGGTGCCGTACTCGCGCGCGTCGGCGGGCAGACCGAGCGCGAGGTTCGCGTCGACGGTGTCATGGCCGATGTCCTGCAGCTGGTAGGCGCGCAGCTTGTCGAGCAGGCCGATGCCACGCCCTTCGTGCCCGCGCACATACAGCACGACCCCGCGGCCTTCGGTCGCGACCGCGCGCAGCGACGCGTCCAGCTGGTTGCCGCAGTCGCAGCGCCGCGATCCGAAGACATCCCCCGTCAGGCATTCGCTGTGCACTCTGACCAGGACGTTCTCCCCCGCCCCGAGATCGCCGCGGACCAGCGCGATGTGCTCGATGCCGTCACGGGTGTCCCGGAAGCCCACGGCCTGGAACAGTCCGTAGCGGGTCGGGATCTGGGCCTCGGCCAGCCGCTCGACCTGCTTCTCCGTCCGGCGGCGATAGTCGATGAGCGCCTCGATCGAGATCAGGGCCAGATTGTGCTCGCGGGCGAACACCGTCAGCTCGGGCAGCCGGGCCATGGTGCCGTCGTCGTTGACGATCTCGCAGATCGCCCCGGCCGGGCGCAGGCCGGCCAGCCGAGCGAGGTCGACCGCGGCCTCGGTGTGCCCGGGCCGGCGCAGCACGCCGCCCTCGCGGGCACGCAGCGGGAAGATGTGGCCGGGCCGGGTGAGGTCGCCGGGCTCGGTGGTCGGGTCGGCAAGCAGGCGGATGGTGCGGGCGCGGTCCGCGGCGGAGATGCCGGTCGTGACGCCGGTGCGCGCGTCCACCGTGACCGTGAACGCCGTGCGCATCCGGTCGGTGTTCTGCGGGACCATCTGGTCGAGCTCCAGCCGGTCGACCTCGGCCGGGTCGAGCGGGACGCAGACCACGCCGGCGGTGTGGCGGATCATGAAGGCAAGCAGCTCGGGCGTGGCGGCCTCGGCCGCGAAGATCAGGTCGCCCTCGTTCTCACGGTCCTCGTCATCGACGACGACCACGGGGCGGCCGGCCGCGATCTCGGCGATCGCCGTCTCGATCGTCGCGAACGGCGACCCTGCGTCGTCCGCGGGCCGAACGGTCTCACCGGCGGGGCGGGCGTGCTCGCCGGCCGCCACCGGAGCCGCCTGCGTTGCTGCCTGCGCGGCTTCACCGACGGGCCGGCGGGCCACGGGCGCCGCCGCGTCGGGCGTTCCCGCGCCCGACAGGTGGGTGCCGGTCGGCTGGAAGGGGGCCGCGGAGTCGCCGGCCAGGTATGTGGTCATCAGTGTGATCCGTTCAGATCCGCATGCAGCTTTTCGACGTATTTGGCCAGGACGTCGACCTCTATGTTGACCTTGTCGCCGACCGCGCGGACACCCAGCGTGGTGTCGGCGAGAGTGGTCGGGATGAGGCTGACGGTGAAGCTCGCGGGCTCGTCACCAGCCGCCGGGCGCACGTCGACCACGGTCAGGCTGACACCGTCGACGGTGACCGAGCCCTTCTCCACCAGGTAGCGGTCCAGCCGCGGCGGCAGGGCGATCCGGACGACGTCCCAGTGCTCGGCGGGCGCCCGCTCCAGGACGACGCCGACCCCGTCGACATGGCCCTGCACGAGATGCCCACCGAGGCGGTCGGACAGCCGTACCGGGCGTTCCAGGTTCACCCGGTCACCGACGGACAGCGCGCCGAGCGAGGACCTGCGCAGCGTCTCCAGCATCACGTCGGCCGTGAACACACCGGCCGGGTCCGCGGCGGGCTCGGCCACGGCGGGCTCGGCCACGCCGGCGCCCTCCGCGTCCGGAGGACGGGCATAGGAGGTCACGGTGAGACATACGCCGTTGACCGCCACCGAGGCACCATGCGCCACATCGCTCAGGACGTTTCGACACTCGATGGTCAAGGACGCGGCGTCCTGCCGCGGCTCGATCGCGGTAACCACGCCGAGTTCCTCGACGATGCCGGTGAACATCCGATCCCCGCGCCTTCCCGGTCCCGGCACCACGTCCCGAGAACACAGAAAGATCACGCGGGTCAAAGCCGACGCGGCAGCGCCGACCCAACGCCGCGACGACCACACGCATGGTCGGCACGGCGGTGCCCCGCGCGCGTCCTCCCATCCGGACTTTCACCGTCGGTCCCGGAATTCCACCAGGTCCACCGGCCACCACACGGGTGGACGGGTCGCGGACTATCACCGCCGGCTCGGAATTTCACCGACCCCGGAGCGCGCGTGCTGTTGTCAGTACGCGGTCAAGTCTGACATACGACGGCCTCGGACGCTCGGGCCCACGAGCGTAATTCACGTCATTCTCCGAGGGCCCACAATCGGTACGGAGCGGCACCAACGGGCAGTCGACACGCGACCATCAACATCGCGGCGCGACCACATGGACGCCCATCGTGAAAATCGATCAATAACTCTCGGCGAACATCACCGAAAGTAATGAATCAATTCCGATCAGAATCCGGACGCGGTGGCGGGAGCAGGGGCGGTGAGGCGCGGGGCGGCGGCAAGCGCGAGCGCTCGCAGCGACTCGACGGCCGCGGCGGGATCCTCGAGGCCGAACACCGCCGTACCGGCCACGAACACGTCGACACCCGCCTCGGCGGACCGTTCGATGGTCTCCCGGTTGACACCACCGTCGATCTGAAGCCACAGATCCAGCCCCCGGTCGTCGATCAGCCGGCGAGCCGCGGCGATCTTCGGCAGGACCTCGTCCATGAACTTCTGACCGCCGAAGCCCGGCTCGATCGTCATCAAAAGCAGCAGGTCGAACCGGTGCAGGTCGTCGAGGTAGTGCTCGACCGGGGTCGCCGGCTTCACCGCGAGCCCCGTGCGGGCCCCGGCGGCGCGGATCGCGTCGGTGGTGCGGGCGATGTCGTCGACGGCCTCGGCGTGGATCGTCACGTTCGCCGCGCCACGCTCGGCGAAGCCCGGCGCCCAGCGGTCCGGATCGTCGATCATCAGGTGGCAGTCGAGCGGAGTGTCGGTCACCCGGCGCAGCGCGTCGACGGTGTCGGGCGAGAACGCCAGGTTGGGCACGAAGTGGTAGTCCATGACGTCGACATGCAGCCAGTCCGCGTGCCCGGCCACGGCGCGCGCCGCATCGGCGATTCGCCCGAAGTCGGCGGCGAGCATGCTGGGATAGATCTGCGCGGTTGCCACGCGAGCGAGCGTATCCACTGCGGTCCACCGCTGAACCAGCGCTGTGAGGAGGACCTGATTCCTCCTCGTGCCGGATCAGTGAGCATCTGCCGTCTCGCACCATGGTCGCCGGATGGCGCGAGACGGAATCGGCGGCGGAAAAGGCTCAGTCGCTCCGGCGCCGCAGCAGTGCCAGGAACATCGCGTCGGTCCCGTGCAGATGTGGCCAGAGCTGGACGAACGGGCCCGAGCCGAGGCTGTCCGCCGGCACGTCGGCGAAGACCGGCGAGCGACGCGCGTCGAGCGTGACCACGTCCGCCCGCTGCCCGACGACGGCGCTGACCACCTCGGACGTCTCCTCCCGGTGCGGTGAGCAGGTCACGTAGGCGACGACCCCACCGGGGCGGACGAGATCCAGCGCGCTGACGAGAAGCTGTCGTTGCAGCGGCGCCAGCACCGCGATGTCGGCGGGGGTACGCCGCCACCGGGCCTCGGGCCGGCGCCGCAACGCACCCAGCCCGGAGCAGGGGACGTCCACCAGCACCCGATCTGCGGTACCCGGGCGCACCGGCGGCATCCGGCCGTCCGCACGCACGACGTGGGCGGCCGGGAAACCGGCGAGGGACGCCGCCACCAGCCCGGCGCGGGCGGCACGGGGCTCGAGCGCCAGCAGCCCCTCCCCTGGCGACCGCTCGGTGGCGAGAACGGCCGCGAGCAGGGCGGCCTTGCCGCCCGGGCCGGCGCACAGGTCCACGGTCAGCCCGCTGCTCCGGCCGACCATCGGCACCGCGGCGAGAGCCAGGGCCATGAGCTGGCTGCCCTCGTCCTGCACCGCGGCATCGCCGGCCACGACGGCGCCGAGCGCCCCCGGATCACCGCCTTCGAGGTGGACGGCGTACGGCGAACAGGCCCCGCGGTGGGCCTGCAGACCCGCCGCCGTGGCCTGTGCCACCAGTTCGTCGACTCCGATCCGGCCGGGCCGGGCGACGAGATGGACCCCTGGCCGCTGGTCGTTGGCCGCGAGCGCCGCCTGGGCGCCGGCCACGTCGCCGTCCAGCGCCTCCAGCACAACCTCGACGATCCACCGCGGATGCGCCGAGACCACCGAGAGATGACCGACCGGGTCCACGGAGACGTCCGGTGCGGACAGCAGGACCGCCACGTCGCCCGCGGTCTCCTCGACCCGGGCCGCGACCCGGCGCAGCACCGCGTTCGCGAACCGCACGGGGCGCTCCCCGCAGGTGGCGCGGACCAGCTCGACCGTCGACGCGACGGCCGCCCGGGCCGGCACCCGTGTCGAGAGCAGCTGATAGGTGCCCAGGCGCAGCGCGTCCCGCACCGGTGGGTCCACGGTGTCCACCGGGCGGCTTGTCACCGTGCCGAGCACGCCGTCGAGCGTGCCCTGCGCGCGCAGCGAGCCGTAGGTCAGCTCGGTCGCGAACCCGCGGTCGCGCGGGGAGAGCCGGCGCCGGTTCAGCAGCGCGGGCAGCATGAGGTTCGCGTAGGCGCCACGCTCGTCGACGGCGCGCAGCACCTCCCAGGCGAGCAGGCGGGCCGGATCGGCCGCCCCGCCGCGCCGCGGCGCCGATGTGTTCATGAGAAGGCCTCCTCCGAGCTGGGGCGCAGGCCGCGGATCCAGTCCGCGGCGGGCATCGCGCCCCGCCCTTCGGGACGGACCTCGCCGAGAGCCACCGGAACGGTTCCCGTGCCCACGAGCACGGCACCGTTCCCGGCCATCACGATCCGCCCGGGCGGCAACGACCCGCCGTCGCCCGCGGCGCCGCCGTTCGGGATCCCGGCGTTCGGGCTGCCGGTGTTCGGGCTGCCGGTGTTCGGGCTGCCGGTGTTCGGGCTGCCGAGTCGCACCGGGCCGAGCTTCACCCGCCGGTCCCGCAGCGTCGTCCAGGCCCCCGGCGCCGGGGTCGCCGCGCGCACCAGCCGGTCAATCGCCACCGCGGGCTGCGACCAGTCGACCCGGACGTCGTCAACCGTGAGTTTCGGGGCCAGCGAGACCCCGTCGGCGGGCTGCGGACGTGCCTCGACCGAACCGTCCTCGATGCCGTCGAGCACTGCCACCAGCAGGCGGGCGCCGGCGACCGCCAGCCGCTCCAGCAGGTCACCGGAGGTGTCGCTGGGACGGATGCGCTCGGTCAGCACCCCGTAGACCGGGCCGGTGTCCATGGCCGGCTCGATCTGGAAGACGCTCGCACCGGTGAGGTCGTCGCCGGCGAGCACGGAACGCTGGACCGGCGCCGCTCCCCGGTAGGCGGGCAGCAGCGAGAAGTGCAGGTTCACCCAGCCGTGCTTGGGGATCTCCAGTGCCGGGGCGGGCAGCAGTGCTCCGTAGGCGACGACCGGGCAGCAGTCCGGGGCGATCTCGCCGAGCCGGCCGAGGAACTCCGGATCCCCGGCCCGGGCCGGGGAGAGCACCTCCAGCCCACGTTCGCCCGCCAGCTCATGCACGGGCGACGGGCGGACACGCCGGCCACGGCCCGCCGGGCGGTCCGGCCGCGTCACCACGGCGACGACCTGGTGGCGCGGGCTGTCCAGCAGCGCGCGCAGGCTCGGGATCGCCACATCGGGAGTGCCGGCGAAGACAAGACGCATGACCGCAGCAGCTCCTCAGCGCCGGTCCCGGGGCGGATCCGCAGCAGCCGCCGATCCGATCGTCCCCACCATCATCACGATCATCGAACTCGCGGCGGACCCGATCGTGGAACCGATCACCGTGCCCACCACCGAACCACTCGCCGTCGCCGCCAGTAGCGCGGCCATTATGATCTTCGCGTGGAAGCTCAGCGCCCGCGGCCGAACAGCGGGTGCGGCGAGACCTTCACGGTGGGCTTCGGCTCGTTCGCCCACTCCGCCTCGCGGATGGCCTTCATCGCCGCCCGCTTCGTCTCCTTGTCGAGGCGGTCGATGAAGAGGATCCCGTCGAGGTGATCGGTCTCGTGTTGCAGGCACCGGGACAGGATGCCACTGCCCTCGATCGTCACCGGGTCACCGTGAACGTTCTGCCCCACCGCGAGGACGCGTTCCGGGCGACGGAGATCGAACGACAGCCCGGGAAGGGACAGACATCCCTCCTCACCGTCCATCATCTCCTCGCTGAACGGCCCCAGCACCGGGTTGACCAGGTGGCCCACCTCGTCGGAGTCGTCCAGATAGGTGAAGACACGCAGGGAAACCCCGAGCTGTGGGGCGGCGAGCCCGACACCACCGGCCTCGTTCATGGTCTCGGCCAGGTCGTCGACCAGACGGCGCAGCTCCCGGTCGAAGGTCGCCACCGGGTCGGCGACCGTGCGCAGCACCGGATCCCCCAGCAGGCGGATGTCACGGACGGACACGGCCACTCCCTGAATGTCGTCATCTGAACGTCGTCAACTCGCTGGGCACCGCCCCTGGCACCGGCGCCGCCAGGCGCCCGAACAGGGCTCACCCGGATGACCCCGGACAGCGATCGCCGCCGGATCAGTGAGATCGGACAGCCTCATGCTACGGGGTCGGCCATCGACCGCGGATCAGCCGATCATCAGCGGATCGAGCTGGACCCGCACCCGGTCCGCGCGGCGGGCGTCAAGTGTGCCGCGGGCCGCCCGCAACGCGCGGGCCAGCTCAGCGCCCTGATGCCGCCGGACCCGGATGATCAGGCGCTCGACCTCCTCGCCCGGACCCTGATCGTGCGCGGCGACCGCGTGCTGTTCCTCGGCCGCACCGCCCTCCACCGCGCCACCGCCTTCCACCCGATCCGGCCCGGTCTGGCGGCCGGGGCGCGCGGGCCGCGTGGGGCGGGCGGGACGGGTGCCGCCGGAGACCCGGCGCGGTACCGGTACCGGCACCGGGCCGAGCACGTCCGCGCCGTCCGGCAGCCTGGCCGCGGCGAGCAGCTCGCCAAGCGCGGCCGGGGTGCCCTCGACGGCCGCGACCCTGCTGGCGGGCGGAAAACCCAGCTCGGCACGTTCATCCGCCTCACGCCCGACGAACTGAGCGGGATCCCACCGCACCAGCGCCTGGACCGGGCCGAGGCCGAGATCGGCCGCGACCACCACGAGACCACCGGCCTCGGCGGGCCGGGCCAGCGCGGCGGCCGCCAGCCATCTGCGCAGGCTCTCCTCCCCCGCGCGCAGATCGGGCCGGCCCAGCAACGCCCAGCCGTCCAGCAGGAGAACGGCCCCGTAGCCGCCGGCCGCGACCGGCTCGGCGCCCGGCGTCGCGATGACCAGCATGGGCTCCCCCGGCACCGTGGCCAGCACGGTGTCCCGCCCCGAGGTACGAACCGGCACTCCGGGAAACGCCCGGCCCAGCTCCTCCGCCGTGCGGCGATCACCGACGACCGAGGCTCGCAGCTGGTCGCCGCCGCAGTTCCCGCACCGCCAGCCGCCCGTGGGCCGCCCCGCCTGCCCCGCCCGGGTGGGGTCGGCCGGCCGAGGAACCGGCCGGCCGCACCAGCGGCACGCCAGCGCGGCCGCGGACGAGGTACGCCCCAGCGGCCCCGAGCAGGCCCGGCAGCGGGCCGGGCGACGGCATCGCGCGCAGGCGATCGACGGCTGGTAGCCGCGTCGGGGCACCTGCACGAGCGCTGGCACACCCGCGGCGAGGGCGGCCCGCACCGCCCGGACCGCGAGCGACGGCAGCCGGGCGGCCCTGGCCGCCGGGTCGATCGACGCCTCGAAGTCGGAGCCGACCGGCTCGACGCGCGGGGCGAGCCGCCGCAGGGCGTCTCGGCCGGGTCCGAGCCGGCCCGCCCAGCCGACCCGGACCAGTGCCTCGGCCTCCACCGACGGGGAGAAGCCGCCGACGAGAACCGCGCAGCCTTCCTCCCGGGCGCGCAGGACCGCGACGTCCCGGGTGTGCGGGTAGGGGGCACGCGGCTCGGCGTGCAGGTCATCGCCGTCGTCCCACACCACCAGCAGGCCGAGGTCCACCACCGGCGCGAAGATCGCCGCCCGGGTGCCCACCACCACCCGCGCCTGGCCACGGCGGACGGCGAGGAAACGCCGGTACCGCTCCTCGGGACCGAGGTCGGCCCGCAGCACCAGCGGTGGTGACGGGTCGACCGCCGAAACGCCCGTCGGCACCGAGCCCACCGACGACGAGCCCACCGACGACGAGGCCAGCGACGACGAGGCCAGCGAGCCGGCCAGGGCCGCGGCGACCCGGTCGACATCCCGATGGTCCGGGACGACGACGAGCGCGCCACGGCCGGACGCAGCGGTCGCCGCGACGGCCGAGGCGATCATCTCCGGCCAGGACGGGCCGGGGGGCGCCCACCACACGGCGCGCGGCGAGGCGCCACTCGCCAGCGCGCGCAGGAAGGCGGGCCCGTCCGGGCAGATCGACCAGTCCGCCCGGCCGGGCTCGGGAACGGATTCGGTCGCCTCCGACGGATCCTGCCGGCCGGCCGAACCACCGGCCTGTCCGCCGGACGAACCGTCGGCATGGGACGCGACGGCTCCGCCATCCGGCGGCAGGCCCGCCGTCTCGGCCCGGGCGTGCCGAGGCGGGACCGCCAGCCGCAGCACGTCGGCCATCGTTCCCGCGTACCGGTCGGCGACAGACCGGGCCAGCCGTGCGATCGGCGGCGACAACACGGACACCGGGGACACCGATCGGGCGATCGGGGCCAGCCGCCCCTCGTGGTCGGAGCTGGCGCACCGCTCCAGCACGATTCCGTCCACCAGACGCCCGGCGAACCGGACCCGCACCCGTGAGCCTGCCACCACCGCGGCGGCCAGCGAGGCCGGGACCAGGTAGTCGAACGGCCGGTCGAGATGGACCAGCGGGGTGTCGATCATGACACGGGCGACCGGCAGCTCGTCGGCCACTGCGACGGGCTTACCTTTGGCCGTTCGTCCGCCCGTGCCCGCTCGTGCTCCGCGCCCGGCGCCGGTCAGCCCGGTGGAACGATCCGCGCCCCCGGCGCTGGCAGTGCCCGATGAACCTCGAGCGCCCGTGGAGCCACCAGTGCTCGGGCCCTCGAGGCCCGGGATCACCGCGCTCCCGTCGTCCACCAAGCATTCGTACCAGCCGGGCCCCACGGAACCAGAGCGCGGCCGGGCCTCTTCGGCGACGGATCACCGAACGGCCACGGATCATCGCGCAGCGGGCACACGCATCGTTGAACGCCACCCGCACGTACTCGAACGCCGCCGGGCCACCCACCGCACAATGCCGTCAATCCGCCATAAAAGGGGCGCAGAGTCATCTGGCGGTCCGCAAGACTTGACGATTTTGGTCGTTCTCACAGCTTGTCTTCAGGGGGTCATCGCACAGGCTTCTGCGTAGACCTGTGATGGTGTCTTCCAACCCAGGGTCTGTCGAGGTCGGGCGTTGAGCTGAGCGGCGACGCGAGCGAGGTCGTCGGGGGTATGGACGGACAGGTCGGTGCCCTTGGGGAAGTACTGGCGGAGCAGACCGTTGGTGTTCTCGTTGCTACCGCGTTGCCAGGGGCTGTGGGGATCGCAGAAGTAGACCGGGATCCCGGTCGCGACGGTGAACCGGGCATGCCGCATCATCTCGACGCCCTGGTCCCAGGTCACCGAACGGCGTAGCCGCTCGGGGATCCCGGCC
>NZ_FAOZ01000054.1 GCF_001536285.1 Parafrankia irregularis
CGACGGGGTCGAGGTGCTGCACGGGGTCGACCTGCCCACGGGCGTCGAGCGGATGGTCCTCGTCCCCAACAGCAGGGGCCTGGACAACGCTCTGCGCCACCGCGGGCTGTTCGAGGCCGTCGGGCTGTTCGTCAGCGCCTCCCAGACGCACAACCAGCGCAACATCAACCGCACGGTCGAGCAGACGATGGCGGACACCACCGTGATGGCCAAGCGCATCCTCGCCGAAGGCCTGCGACTGAGCGCCGTCATCGCCACCTCCTTCGGCTGCCCCTACGAGGGGCCGGTGCCGATGGAGCGGGTGCTCGGCCTCGCCGAGCAGTTCGCCGAGGCCGGCGCGGTCGAGGTGGGCTTCGGTGACACGACCGGCATGGCCAACCCGGCCTACGCCGGGCGGTTCTTCGCCTCGGCCCTCGACCGGCTGCCCGGCGTCGAGGTCACCGCGCACTTCCACAACACCCGGGGCCAGGGCCTGGCCAATGCCTACGCCGCCCTGGAGGCTGGCTGCACCAGCTTCGAGTCCAGCTTCGGCGAGCTCGGCGGCTGCCCGGTCCCGGCCGGTTCCACCGGCAACATCGCCACCGAGGACCTGGTCAGCATGTTCCACGAGATGGGCGTGGAGACCGGCGTCGACCTGCCCGCGCTCATCCAGACCGCACGGGACGCACAAACCACCCTGGGCCGCCGACTCACCAGCCACTCCATCGTCGCCGGCCCGGTGGTGTGGGCCGGCGGATGACGGCCCGCGGCCGGTCCCTCCGGGAACTGGGACGCCCAGCTGCCTTGCCTCCAATGACCCGGGCGACGCCCCCGGGAGGAAAGGAAACACCGCAGTGACCATCGAGGCCTTCATCTACGACGCGGTCCGCACACCCCGTGGCCGCGGGAAGCCGACCGGCGCGCTCCACGCGGTGAAGCCCGTCTCCCTGGTCGTCGGGCTGATCGACGAGATCCGCCGACGCAACCCGAACCTCGCCGTCGACCGGCTCTCGGACATCGTGCTCGGAGTCGTCAGCCCGCTCGGCGACCAGGGAGCGGACATCGCGCGCACCGCCGGGCTGCTCGCGGGCCTGCCCGACACGGTCGGCGGGGTGCAGCTGAACCGGTTCTGCGGCTCCGGCCTGGAAGCGGTCAACATCGCGGCGCAGAAGGTGCGGTCCGGCTGGGACGACCTGGTGCTCGCCGGTGGCGTCGAGTCGATGTCGCGGGTACCGATGGGATCCGATGGCGGCGCTTTGATGAGTGATCCGGCGACGAGCTACCGTGTGATGTCCGTGCCGCAGGGCGTCAGCGCCGACCTGATCGCCACCCTGGAGGGGTTCACCCGGGAAGAGGTGGACGGCTACGCCGTCCAGTCGCAGCGCCGCGCGGCCGACGCGTGGTGGAACGGCCGCTTCGCGAAGTCGGTCGTGCCCGTCCGTGACCACGGAATCCTGGTCCTGGAACGCGACGAACACCTGCGCGTCGGGTCCACCCTGGAGAGCCTGGCCACGCTTCCGCCCTCCTTCGCGGCGGTGGGGGAAGAAGGCGGCTTCGACGCGGTTGCGATCCAGAAGTTCCACCACCTCGAGAAGATCGACCATGTGCATACAGCGGCGAACTCATCCGGCATTGTGGACGGCGCCGCGCTGGTACTCGTGGGCAGCGAGCGCGTCGGCGTCGAGTTGGGCCTCGTCCCGCGTGCCCGAGTGGTCGCCACGGCCACCTCGGGCGCCGACCCCACCATCATGCTCACCGGGCCGACGCCGGCCACCCGCCGACTGCTCGACCGCACCGGGCTCGGCGTCGACGACATCGACCTCTTTGAGATCAACGAGGCGTTCGCGGCAGTCGTCCTGAAATACCAGCGGGATCTGAACCTTCCTGACGAGAAGGTGAACGTCAACGGTGGCGCGATCGCGATGGGCCACCCGCTCGGTGCCACCGGCGCGATGCTGGTCGGCACGGTGATCGACGAGCTGGAACGGCGTGACTGCCGGCGGGCAGTGGTGACGCTGTGCGTCGCCGGCGGCATGGGCGTCGCCACGCTGATCGAGCGGGTCTGAACGCCGCCGCCCGCCGCCCGGCGTCAAGTCCACGGCAGGGATGTTCGCCCTCGCGGCGGCCGTTTCCGCCATCTGAACGCGAGAGAGCAGACATGAGCGAACCAACCGCCATCATCCACTGGGAGCGGGACCCCGACGGTGTCGTCGTTCTGACGATGGACGACCCGGGCCAGTCCGCCAACACCATGAACGACCGGTTCATCGCCGCGTTGGAGGAAGCCGTGGCCCGCCTTGAGGCGGAGGTGGAATCCATCACCGGTGTGGTGCTGGCCTCGGCGAAGAAGTCCTTCTTCGCCGGCGGTGACCTGCGCGACCTGGTCAGGGCGGGGCCGGCCGACCGACAGGCCGTCATTGACCAGGCGACCACGGTGAAACGCCAGCTGCGCCGGCTGGAGACACTTGGTCGCCCGGTCGTCGCGGCGATCAACGGGGCAGCGCTCGGCGGCGGCCTGGAGATCGCTCTCGCCGCGCATCACCGGATCGCCGCCGACATTCCCGGCACGGCGGTCGGACTGCCCGAGGTCACCCTCGGCCTGCTGCCCGGCGGCGGAGGCATCGTGCGCTCCGTCCGGCTGCTCGGGATTACGAGCGCGTTGTCGAAGGTGTTGCTGCAGGGCCAGCGGCACACCCCGGCGAAGGCCGCGCGGCTGGGCCTGGTGGATGAGGTGGTCGGCTCGGTGGCCGAACTGCTGCCGGCGGCGAAGGCGTGGATCAGCGTGAATCCGAGCCCTCGGCAGCCGTGGGACGAGGACGGCTACTCGATTCCGGGGGGCTCACCCGCCGACCCGGAGTTCGCGGCGACTCTTCCGGCACTGCCTGCGAACCTGCGCCGGCAGCTGCGGGGCGCCGACCTGCCGGCGCCCGCAGCCATTCTCGCAGCCGCGGTAGAGGGCGCCCAGGTCGATCTCGACACCGCCTTCCAGATCGAATCCCGCTATTTCGCCGATCTTGTCACCGGTCAGGTCTCAAAGAACATGATCCAGGCGTTCTTCTTCGACACGCAGTACATCAACTCCGGTGGTAACCGGCCGGCAGGTCATCCGACTTTCCTGGCGACCAGGGTGGCCGTTCTGGGTGCCGGGATGATGGGTGCCGGAATCGCCCATTCCTGCGCGAAGGCCGGTATTGAGGTGGTTCTCAAGGACGTCTCGGTCGAAGCCGCGGCGCGGGGTAAGGCATACTCCGAACGGCTCGTCGCCACGGCGGTGGAGCGGAAGGCCCTGACACCTGAGGCCGGCGCGACGCTGCTCGCCCGGATCACCCCGACAGCGGACGCCGCCGACCTGGCCGGCGCGGATCTCGTCGTCGAGGCCGTCTTCGAAAGCCCCGACCTCAAACAGCAGGTCTTCCAGCAGGCCGAGGATGTGGTCATTCCGGACGCGCTGCTGGCGTCCAACACCTCCACCCTGCCGATCAGCCAGCTCGCCCAGGGCGTACGGCGGCCGGAGAACTTCATCGGCATGCACTTCTTCTCGCCGGTCGACAGAATGCCCCTGGTCGAGATCATCGTCGGGGAGCAGACCAGTGATGCGACGCTCGCCCGGGCACTCGACGTTGTGCAGCAGCTCCGCAAGACACCGATCGTCGTCAACGACAGACGAGGATTCTTTACCAGCCGTGTCATCATGACTTTCCTCCACGAGGCCGTCGCGATGATCGGCGAGGGGATAGAGCCGGCGTCGATCGAGCAGGCCGCCGCGCAGGCCGGCTATCCGGCTCCGCCACTGCAGCTGCTGGACGAGCTTACGCTCACGCTGCCGCGCCGGATCAGAGAGGAGACGAAGGCCGTAGTGCTGGCAGCCGGGCGTTCCTGGCACACCCACGGCTCAGAGGCGGTCATTGACCGGATGATCGATGACTTCGGTCGTCCCGGCCGTGCCGGTGGCGCTGGCTTCTACGACTACGTGGACGGGAGGCGCGACGGCCTTTGGCTGGGCCTGCGTGAGCACTTCACCGGCAAGCAGTCGGCGGTGCCCTTCGAGGACATGAAGGAGCGAATGCTGTTCGTGGAGGCGCTGGAAGCGGTCCGCTGCCTCGACGAGGGCGTGTTGCGCTCCGTGGCCGAGGCGAACATCGGTTCGCTGCTCGGAATCGGCTTTCCGACCTGGACAGGAGGCGTCATCCAGTACATCAATGGCTATGCGGGCGGCGTGCCGGGTTTCGTTCAGCGGGCTCGGGAGCTCGCGGCCCGCTACGGCGAGCGTTTTCTGCCGCCGACCTCACTCGTGCAGAAGGCCGAAGGCCCCACCCCTGGGGGGCGAGGCCGCCCCTGAGGGTGAGACCGGTGGGTGGTGTCAGGACACGGTCTGGCCTTGGCCGCAGACGGGTCCGTTGCCGACGAGTTGGAAGCTGGTTCCGGTGGGGTCTACGCGGACGACGTTGATAGATGAGATCTATGAGATCTGATGACTGATCGAATAGAAGATGGCCAGGTCGGGGCGTTGATCGTTTGGTTCGATTCCCAGTCGCATCGACAGGTCTCGACTACGTGGCGTAGCAGCAGGGGTTGATCGGTCAAGGGACGTTGACCGCCAGCGTGCACTCCTAAGGCGTCTCCGGTGGGATCTGGCGTCGTTCACTGGCGGACTGATCGATCGGCCGGGATCATGGTGTGTCGTGCGGAGGAGCCGGAAATCGCGCGGTCATGAACCAGAAGGTCCCGAGATGACGGTGCGCGAATTTGTATCGGGGCTTGCCTTCATCGCGCGGGATGTGTGGCGGCCTACACCCCGGTCGGATCTCTATCTGGACTGCGATGTCTGCGGCGGTGCCACGCCGCACTCCAGCTATCGGCGGATCATCTCGGCGACCAAAGAGAATCCGACGCTCGTCGCCGCGCCTCCGGAGCCTGTCTGCGCGGTGTGCCGCGACGCGCATCCTCGGCGACGAACCGCCCTGCGACACGGCCATCGCTTGTACCGGGCAGCGGTGGCGTCGCTGGCGCTCGGGCAGATCCCGGCGGCCGTGCCGCGCGCAGTTCACCGTGCCCGCGTCCGCGCCGACTGTGATCTGCCCGTGGTGCAGCACCCAGCAGGACGGTCCAGCCAAGCGTCGATGACGCCATGGCGACGCCTGGCGCATACGAGCCACCGGCAACTCCTTTGCCGCTGCTTCTAGACAAGTCAGGGACAGAGTTCCCTGCGAGGGCAGCCACCGTTCCTTGATCCCAGGCGATCGGCTGCTGTTATCCAAGCCAGAGGGTCGGGCCGAGGGCGGCGAGCCTGGTTTTGCGGGTCTCGTAATCAGGCAGGGCGCGCTCGACCAGCTGCCAGAAGGTCGGCGTGTGGTTCCGTTCGTAGACATGGGCGAGTTCGTGTACGAGGACGTAGTCGACGAGACTGACCGGTAGCTGCATGGTCGCCCAATGGATGTTGATTCGGCCGGTGGTGCTGAGCGAGCCCCATCGGTGGCCGAGGTCGCGGACGTCGAGGCCGGTGATGTCGACGCCCATGCGGCTGGCCTAGGGGCGTATGCGGGGGTGGTAGCCAGGTTGCCCCTCGGTGCCTGTACCAGCCGGTCAGCGCTGCGGCGCCGTCGGTATCTGTCGCGGCCAGGCTTCGGGGCAGGTGTATCCGGCCCCGAGCGAGGCGCACCGGGGACGCCGGAGTTCAGCGGCGTCCAGCGACTGGGCGGCCAGCCCGGGGGAGGGCAACGCCGTCGTCCACCGTCGGATCGGCGGTGAGGAGCAGGCGGTAGTGCCGGCCGAGTAGTCGAAGCCCTCTCCGTTGACGAACTGCTTCGCCGGCCGCGGGGGAGAGCAGGACATCCTTCTCCGCGAGGCGTTGGTGGACCCACGAGCGGTGGCCGCGTACCTACCGTGCCAGCCGGTCCGGGTCGGCGTCAGCTGGGGCGTGCAGCAGCAGGGTTCCGTCCCGGTCGACGGTGATCCCGACGGTCCGACGGAGCTCGGAGGCGCGGACGACGAAGTCCAATCCTCCGACCGTCATCCGCGCACCCTCGCTGCTTGTCATAGAGCAAGTGTAGGGGTCGGCCCGTCGGACTGCGTCGACTGGGCCGGCGAGGCGGTGTGGTCTATCGCCAGCCCCTGGACCCAGTCCCGGGCGGGCTGCTGCTGTCAGTGCGGTGGGGCATTCAGCCGACCGTGGGCGGGACGGTCGTGACGACTGCGGCGTGGTTGTGTCGTGCCAACTCGACGATCTGGTCGGCGATGGCCTCCGCCCGGTCCTGGTCGAACAGGTCGTCGCCGTCGATGGACACGTCGGCGACCCGCACCGTGATCCAGCTGTGCAGGCGTTGCTGGGCGTGGGCGTTCCCCCAGAAGTGCACCCTGCCGATCTCCCTCCGCAGATGATCGACGATGAAGGTGACCAGTCATCCGCCGTGACGTCAGTCCGCCCCGGCCCGCACCAGGCCGCACTCGTAGGCGTGAACGACGGCCTGCACCCGGTCGCGCAGGCCGAGCTTGGTGAGTATCCGGCTGACGTGTGTCTTGACCGTGCCCTCGGACAGGAAGAGGCGACCGGCGATCTCGATGTTTGACAGGCCGCGTGCGATGAGCCCGAGCACCTCGCGTTCGCGCTCGGTCAGCAGGTCGAGGCCACGATCCACGCTGCGCGGCGGGACCGCGGCCGGACTGGTTCCCACGTACCGCTCGAGCAGACGGCGGGTGACGCTGGGCGCCACCACCGCGTCGCCGCGAGCTACCACCCGGATCGCCGAGAGCAGGTCGGGTGCCAGCGTGTCCTTCAGCAGAAACCCGCTCGCGCCGGCATGCAGCGCGGCGTAGACATACTCGTCGAGGTCGAAGGTGGTCAGGATCAGCACGCGGATCCGGCCGGCAGTCGCATCGGCGGCACGGCCCTCGGCGCTGTCGGTACCACCCGTGCGGCCGCCACGTTCGTCGCCGCCGACGCGCGTCACATCGGCGCCGCAGATCCGCCGGGTCGCCTCGACGCCGTCGACGTTGGGCATCCGCACATCCATCAGGACGACGTCGGGACGCAGCTCGAGCGCCGCTGCAGCGGCCTGCGCGCCGTCGTCGGCCTCACCCACGACGGCCATGTGCGGCGCGTTCTCCAGGATCATCCGGAAGCCGGTACGGACCAGTGCCTGGTCATCGGCGAGCAGTATCCGGATCATGTCTCGCGCCACCTTTCGGCCCGTGCTTTGCCGATCGGTCGCGGCGGCCAAGTGTTGGCGGCGATGGGCAGCGCCGCGCGTACGACGAAGCCGCCGCCCGGCGCGGGCCCTGCGGTGAGCCGCCCGCCGAGCAGCCGCACCCGTTCGCGCATGCCCGGCAGTCCGTTGCCGCCGGGCGCGCCGGGCGCGCGGGTCTTGTCGCCGGGCCTGCCGATCTCGCGCATTCTTCCGATCTCGCCTACCCCGCCGGTCCCGTCTGCGCTGACGGCCGTGCCATGCCCGTCGTCGCGGACGTCGACGAAGATCTCGTCGTTCTCGTAACGGAGGACCACGTCGGCCGTCGCGCCTGTGCTCGCGTGTTTCATGGTGTTGGTCAGCGCCTCCTGCACGATGCGATAGGCCGAGAGATCCACCGGGGCTGGCAGTGCCGCCGCGGTGCCCTCGATGCGCAGCCGCACCGGTGTGCCGGCCTGGCGTACCCGGGCCACCAGCGCCGGCAGGTGAGCGAGACCGGGCTGTGGATGCCAGGGATCATCGACCTGGTCCACGGCCGCGAGCACGCGGCGCATGTCGGCGAGCGCGTCGCGACCGGTCCGGACGATCGCGTCGAGCGCGGCACCGGTCTCGGCGGGCCGGGCATCGAGCGCGGCGGCAGCCCCCTGGGCCTGGATGACCACCACGGACAGGCCGTGTGCGACGACGTCGTGCAGCTCCCGGCTGATCCGCCCGCGTTCGTCGGCCACCGCGAGCGCCGCCCGCTGGTCCCGCTCCCGCTCCAGGTCATGAGCGCGCGCCCGCAATTCGTCGAGGTACGCCCGACGGTTACGTGCACCGGCCCCTACCGCCCAGGCTGCGACCAGCACTGAGCCGATCACCGGCAGCCCGCTCCACGCGGTCGACCAGGCGCTACGGCGCACCATCACGATCGGTTCGGGTGACCCCGGTGCGACCGGCGCGGTCGGGCCGCCGCCTGCCATCGGCACCGCCACCACCGACTGCAGCGCGTCGGGCAGACCGCCCGCGGCCTGCGCGTTCAGGGCGTAGGCAAGGCTGGCCCCGGTGGCGGCCAGCAGCAGTCCGGTCAGCGCGGCGAGCGAGCGCATCCGGTCGAGGCGGGCGGCGACGGTGTAGAGCAGGATCAGCACGCTGAGGTCCGGAACCATGAGCGGCACGACCAACGCGAGATGCGTCGCCGCCCCCACCGCGCAGAGCGCGAGCATCGGGACCGGCCAGCGCCCGCGCAGCGCGACTCCGGTAGCCGCCGCGGCCGTGGCGACCCACCAGAGCGCGATCCGTCCCGCCCGCCCGTCATCGAACAAACCCGGCAGCGTCCCACCGACCATCGCGTTCGGGTCGTTGAGCAGGACGCCGGCCGCGAGCAACGCCGCCGCCAGCAGCACGTCACGTGCGAACGGCCCGCTGGACCAGGCGCGCACTGCCACGCCCAGTCGGCTGGTCATGATCCCGCTGTCGGCCATGATTCTCTGATCGTACGGTCGTTCGACCCTGCTGGCGTCTGTCCTGAGAGGGATCCTGGCGGCCCGGCGTACCTCCCGCGACAGACCTCGTCATGTGCGCACGGGCAGACGCGGAAAGACATCACGCCGCGCGACGGTGCCCTCATGACCTACCCACCGTCTACTTGGCCTGGCGGCACCCGCGGCCCGGGCGCGTTCCGTTGCCTCGCAGCCCTTCCCCGTCCCCATGCCCGCCCGCATCCCCGTGCCCGTCCTCGTCTCGGCTCCGGTGGCCGCGTCCGCGCCTCGACGGCGGGCGCCGTGACCGCGATGACGGCTGTCGCGCTGGCTGCGGCGTCCCTCGTCGGCTGCTCCCCGGCTGCCGGGTCCTCGGTGGCGGCGACCGAGAGCGCCGGCGCCGGCCCGGTGACGATCCGCTGGGAGCCCTGCCGCGCCTACTCGGACGACGTCCTGCGCGACCGCGGGATCTCCGAGGACAAGCTGCCGGCGGCCCGGGCCCTCCTCAACCGGCTGGAGTGCGGCTCGGTCAGCGTGCCGCTTGACTACCGGTCGCCGAACGGTCGGCGGATCACCGTGGCGATCACCCGGCTACCGGCTGTGGACCAGGCGAACCGGCTGGGCAGCCTGGCACTCAACCCGGGCGGACCGGGTGGCGGCGGGTACCTGATGCCGGTCGAGGTGAGCAGTCTGAACGACGCTGCCGCCCGGCTGAACGCTCGGTACGACCTGATCGGTTTCGACCCACGCGGCGTCGGCTACAGCTCCAAGGTCCAGTGCGCGCTCGGCAGTCCAGGCGGGGCTTCCCCCGCGCCGACCGGCCAGCCGGGGCCCGAGACCGGCCAGCCGGGGCCCGAGACCGGGCCGCTGACCGAGGCGGCGGCCCGCGGTGTCTTCGAGCAGGAGGCGGCGGCGAACGGCAGGTGCGGGCGCAGCGACCCGGACTTCCTCGGCGAGCTCACCACGCTCAATGTCGCCCGCGACCTCGACCTGGTGCGGCGCGGGCTGGGCGAGCGCAGGCTGAACTTTCTCGGTGTGTCCTGGGGTACCTGGCTCGGAATGGTGTACCGCAGCACCTTCCCGGACAGCGTCGGTCGGATGTTCCTGGACAGCGTGGCGCTCCCGACATTCAGCGTGACCGCCTTCGAGGACGGCCGGGCCGACGCGATCGAGCGGAACTTCGCCCGGATGGCCGAATGGCTGGCGGCGCGCAACGCCAGCTACGGCTTCGGGATGACGAAGAAGCAGGTGCGGGCCGCGATCCTTGCGCTCGTCCAAGACTACGACGCGCATCCGCGGCGGTTCACCGACCTGCCGCAGGCGCTCGACGGCGCGGCGATCGCGAGACTGGCTAGCCAGACCTCCCCGGACTGGGCACGCGCCGGCCTGGCCCTGCGGGAGCTGCGGGACGCCACCGGGCCGACCGCGCCGACCACCGCCCGCGAGATCCTCGCCGGCGCTCCGCGACGCATGACCCCGGACGCGCCGGAACATTTCAACATCACGATGAACCAGGCCGTCTTCTGCAACGAGGACCCGAGCAGGCTCGACTTCGCCTCCGCCTGGGCGGCCTACCAGCAACGGGTGCAGCGTAACCCGGTGACCGGCCGGGCCGGCCGATTCTCCGCCGGTTGCGCCGGCTGGCCGTTGCCGGTGCAGGAGTTCCGGCCGCGGCGCGACGACGGCTCACTCGTGCTGGCCGGACATCGCTATGAGCAGCTCTCTCCATTCCAGTGGACGACACAAACGCATGCGGCGGTTGGCGGCACGGTGTTCACCGTCAACGACGATGTACACGGGTCCGTCCTGAAGGATCCGGACTGCGCCGCAGACCTGGTGGGCTACTTCATCACCGGGCGCATTGACCGGGGCTGCACCGGGGTGCGCCAGCCAGCCTGACCGGGGCCCAGCGCGATTCGGGCGGCCAGTGGTGGACGGATGGCATCAGCCGCCCGTCCGCCCCGAGCCGCTTTCGCCCCCGCCGGCTCCACACCGCAGCCCGCCAGCGTGGCATCCCCGAACGTGGCGGCGCCCAGCACCTCGCCCACGGCGGCGGAGGAAGGCTCCGGGAGCACCGGCTGCTTCATCGCGGTGCTCCTCTCCGCGGCTGTCGTCGGCATACGTCTGGTACTGTTCTGGACCCGTCGGCCTCGGCGCTCCGAGCCGTGAACCACAGCCCCGCCTCCCGACGGTCCCACCCCGGACCCATCCCTCCTGCCGCGGTGTCCGGTCCCCGGAGAGGCCCTCGCACACTGATCGCCGCCCGCCGTGGCGTGATCCTGAGCGGCACGATCGGGCTGGTTCTCCTCGCGAGTGCCCAGGCCGCGTCCGCACATGGCATCGGTGCGGCCAGCGAGACGGTGGAGGGTTTCATCCCTCTCGGTATCAAGCACATGCCGCTGGGCTGGGATCACCTTCTGTTCGTCGCCGGGGTGCTGGTGCTGGCGAGGCGTCCGCGCCGGGCGGTGGAGACGATTTCCCTGTTCGCGGCCGGGCACAGCATCACGCTGTTCGCGGCCACCGTCGAGGCGTGGCGGGTGAACCCGACGGCCGTGGACATCGTCGTGGCGCTGAGCCTGGTGTTCGTCGGGGTTGTCGGTGTGGTCGGGCAGCCCCGACGGTGGTGTTGGGTCGCCGTCGCTGTGTTCGGCTTCGGGCTGGTCCACGGGCTCGGCCTGTCGACGCGCCTTCAGGATCTCGGGCTTCCGCATGACGGTTCTCGTGCCGAGGGTGCTGGCGTTCAATCTGGGGATCGAGCTCGGGCGGCTCCTCGCGATCGCCGGCATGATCGGCGTCGGCCTGGTGATTCGCCGGGTCCTGCCGCGCCTGCGCGACACCCGGCTGGCCCACGGGACCCTTGCGGCGGTCACGCTCGCCGTCGCCGGAGGGGAGACGCAGGCGATGCCGTTCGGACCCGCCAGGTCTACGGAACGTGTGTTCGATCCGGCGGGCGAAGTTGCTGGCCGGGTGCTCACTGGACATCGTCCCTGGCCAGGAGCCTCGTGGAGACCGGCCGGACGGTGATCTCAGGGCCCTGCACCAAGATCAGACGGTTCTGTGCGCCACGAACGCGGAGAGTGAGGCTGGGTTGAGGTAGGCGGTCTTGCTCGATGCGGTGCTGCGTAGATGATGAGGGTTTTGTGGCCCCTCGGAGCCGCCCGGTGGGGGGCTTCAAACCGCCCCAGGCTGCATTACAGATCTTGAACGGTCGGGATCTGCTTGATCACATCCGGTCTGGCCGGGTATGGACTGATCGATATCGGCTCATACCGGAGGTATGAGGTATGCGGATGGTGGTGGTCTCACCGCGGAGGGTCGAGCCTGCCGGGAAGCGGTCCGGTTACGGGCTGCGGACCTGTTCGCCCAGGGTATCGATCCGGTCGAGGTCGCCCGGCAGCTGCGGGTGAGCAGCAAGTCGGCCTACCAGTGGAAGCGCAGCTGGCGGGCCGGCGGGTAGACGGCGCTGGTGTCGCGGGGGCCGAGCGGGGCGTGCTGCCGACTGTCCGACCGTCAGCTCGACCGGCTTCGCGTCGAGCTGGCCCGGGGCCCGGCCGCGCACGGTTGGGACGATCAGCGGTGGACCCTGGCCCGGGTCACGGTGCTGATCGGCCGGTTGTTCCACGTCCGCTACACCCTGCGTGGCACCTCGTATCTGCTGCACCGCATGGGCTACAGCCCGCAGGTCCCCGCCCGCCGCGCCGCCGAGCGTGACGAGGGCACCATCGCAGCCTGGCGGGCGCAGACCTGGGCGAAGGTACAAGGCTAGCGGCGACGACCGGCGCCTGGATCGTGTTCGAGGACGAAGCCGGCCAGAACCTGCGCCCGCCGGTGGCCCGTACCTGGGCGCCCCGGGGCCGGACACCGACCGTCCGGGTCTGCGGCAGGGGTTCGGGCCGGGTGTCGATGGCCGCCGCGGTCTGCTACCGGCCCGGGCAGCGGCCTCGCCTGTCCTACCGGCTGGCCGCGCACCGCGGCCGGGTCGGGGAACGCCGCAGCTTCGCCGAGGACGACTACGCCACGCTGATCACCGCCGCGCACCACCAGCTCCGTGCCCCGATCATCCTGTGCTGGGACAACCTCAACACCCACCGCAGCCAGACCATGCGCCAGTTCCTGACCGCCCACACGGACTGGCTGACCGTCGTGGCGCTGCCCGCCTACGCCCCCGAGCTCAACCCGACCGAAGGAGTCTGGGCGCACGTCAAACGGCAGCTGGCCAACCACACCGCCTGGATCGTCGACCAGCTCGCCGCCACCGTGAAGACCCTGCTCAAACGCATCCAATACCGACCCGAACTGATCGACGGTTTCCTCGGCCAGACAGGACTGGAACTCGACCCGCAACCCCCGTGACCCAGACCCCGACCTTTCAAGGTCTGTAAACGGCATTGGGCTAAAACCAGGGTCGTGTACTGCAAGGACGACGGCAGGCGGGGCGCGCACGAGCACACGTCGTTCTCGTTCCTCGGGTACACGTTCCGTCCTCGCAAGGCGTGGAACGCGGCGGCCAGGTGCAGTTTCACCTCGTTCGCTCCCGCGATCAGCGCGGACAAGCTGACGGCGAAGAAAGCCGAGGTCCGTTCCTGGCGGATGCATAGGCGTACCGGGCGGACTCTGGACGACCTCGCGAGTGCGATAAACCCGATCGTGCGAGGTTGGATGAACTATGGGGCCGGTATAACCGATCTGAGATGTATCCGCTTTTCAGGAGTATCAACGCCTACCTGGTGCGATGGGCACGTAAGAAATACAAGCGGTTGAGGGCGCTGAGAAACGTCCAGTCGTGGTGGCTCGCGGTCGTCAAAAGAGACCGGAAGCTGTTCGCGCACTGGGCCTGGATGCCGCACTTCTGGCTGGCTGGATGAGAAGAGCGGAGTGATGGGAGACCATCACGCTCCGTTCTGTGGGAGCCGGGGAGTGCGATTCTCCCCGGCCATCCGACTATTGTAGTGTGTTAGGTCCACCTAGTACTCCAACCGGACTTCTGTGATCGTTTAGATCTGGTGGGTTGGGGTTGGGTGGCGGGGCCGAGTGGGGGGGGCTGGCCCTGGAACGAGAGAGGCCACCGGTGATCCTCGGGGGTTGTGTGGACTCTCGAAGATCGGCCGGTGGCCGTGTGCCCCAGCGTAGACCCCGACCGATGGCGGCAGGAGTTCAAGGCCCTCGGTGCTCGGATCGATGGTCGTTTCGCTCGTGTCGAGTCACGCAGGCGGGCGCGGTCGTTCCTGCGGGGTCTGATGGCTGGGCTGCCGCGGGTGAACTGCTGGGCGCTCGCCGAGCATGCCGGAGATGCCTCGCCGGGCGGGATGCAGCACTTCCTGGCCGCCGCGGTGTGGGACGACGACGGTCTACGCGCCGACCTGCGTGACTACGTCGTCGAACAGCTCGGTGATCCCGACGCTGTTCTCGTCATCGACGAGACCGGGGATCTGAAGAAGGGAACGATGACCGTCGGTGTCCAGCGTCAGTACACCGGCACCGCGGGGCGCATCGAGAATGCGCAGGTCGCGGTCTACCTGACCTACGCGGCCCCGGCCGGGCATGCCTTCCTCGACAACGCCCTGTACCTGCCGGTGTCGTGGACATCGGACCCGCAGCGGTGCGCAGCCGCAGGCGTGCCCGACAGCGTCACGTTCGCAACCAAGCCCACCCTCGCCCGACAGATGATCGCAAAAGCGCTCGACGTCGGAGTCCCGGCCCGCTGGGTCACCGGCGACGAGGTCTACGGCAACGACCCGGCGCTACGCGCCACGCTCGCCCGCCGCGGCCTGGGCTATGTCCTCGCCGTCGCCAGGTCCCACCAGATCGACACGAAAGCCGGCAGACGCAGGGCGATCGACCTCGCAGTCACCCTGCCCACCCATGCCTGGACCCGCATCTCCGCCGGTCAGGGCGCCAAAGGCCAGCGGCTCTACGACTGGGCGTTCATCGCCACCAGCGACCAGGACCTCCCTGGCTCCCACCATCTCCTGATCCGCCGCAACATCCACACCGGCGAGTACGCGTTCTACCGCACCCACAGCCCCAGCCCGGTCCCGCTGGCGACCTACGTCCAGGTCGCGGGCATCCGCTGGACCGTCGAGGACGACTTCCAGAACAGCAAGGAACTCGCCGCTCTCGACGAACACCAGGTCCGCCGCTGGACCTCCTGGCACCGCTGGACCCTGCTCGCGATGCTCGCCTACGCCTTCCTCGCCGTGACCACCGCCCGAGCCCACGACACCCAGTCGGCCGACGAACTGATCCCGTTGACAGTCAACGAGGTCCGCCACCTGTTCGTCTGCCTCGCGTTCCCCCGGCCGGAGCCCGCCGCCGGCTTCGTCCTGGCCTGGTCCTGGTGGCGGCGTCGCCACCAAGCACGCGCTCAAGCCAGCCACTACCAGCGCCAGGCCGCAGCACTCCAACTCAATTGATCACAAAAGTCGGGCTGGAGTACTAGCGTCGCTGCCACTGGCCGTGCTGGTGCGCAGCGCGTCACCGATGGTTCACATGAGAGTAAGCCTGATGCTCGCCGTGCTGGACTTTTCCGCGAGCAGGCTCGTTTCAGTCGGACAGGACACCGTGGTCCCGGACGGGCGGTCCCAGCGGTTCACTGGGACCGCCCGTCCGGACCATGATGACCTAGCTCTTCTGAGTCATTTCGCGCTGGGACGCCGAACGGACTGAAAAGTTAGAACGCCGCAAATCGCTGCCACCGGAGTAGTCATAGAGGGTGAGGGTCATCTGAGATCTACCCGGCCGGGCGGGTAACCGCCCCGGGTGGAACGGCCTGCGAGGTGGAGCACGATGGAGATCGGGACTCGTCGATCGGCACGGCGCCGCGGTACATGGCCACGGACCGTAAGCGCCGGTGCCCTGATCTCTGCCATGGTGACTCTCGCCGCCTGCGATTCGGGAGATGCTCCGCAGCCCGTCCCGACGCCCACCGGCGCGGAGGCGTCCATCCAACCGTCCGCGTCCGTGTCGCCCATGCCGACTGCTCCGGCAGTTATCGCGCGGCGGGACGCGGTGGCCGCATATCTTGGGATGTGGCAGAAGTACACGCAGGCGAGTCATACCTCCGACTGGCAGGCATCGTATCTTTCCCAGTACGCCGCTGGCGATGCTTTGCAGTTCCTAAGCCGTGATCTGTACGCCGACCATTACAATGGCCTGGTCTCCAAGGGTGCTCCGGTGAACAGCCCCCAGGTGACATCGGTGAGCCCGGACGACACTCCTACATGGGCGATGATTGATGATTGTGTCGATGCCCGGCACTGGTTGCGGTACAGGGCCGACGGTTCTCTGCTAGACGACAAGCCGGGCGCGTTGCACAAGGTTCTCGCTGAGGTGCGGGTGCACACCGACGGCAAGTGGCGCGTCACCCGGTTCGGGATCGGCGATCCGGGATCATGCTGATACGGCGAGGCGCTGTCCTGCTCGTGCTCGGGATGGCGGCACTCGGGGTGCTGGCCACGCCGGCTTTCGCCGACGACAAGTTCGGCTCGGCCTTGTGCACCCAGAATCCGTACCCGGGGTGTGAGCTTTTTGCCGGAGACAACGGCGGTGTCCCGCTGCCGGATGAAGGTTCTGTGCCGTCGGGCGGGGGACGAGCGGCCTCGCCTGCGCCGGGGGATCGGGCGTTGGACGCACCGTCGCTGCCGATTGCGGATTGTGCCTATGCGCGCAGCGACTTCCAGCCTCCGGCCCCCGGTCTCCAAGCAGTGGCGTATTCGTCGCCTGCGGCGGGTGGGCTGGTGGTGAGGCCTGCGGCGTTCCGCCCGTCGGAGCTGTCCGTGCGGCCGGTGGCGTCACAGCCGGGGCAGGGAGCGGGTGCCTGGTACGTCTACCGGTGTACCTCGGGCGGTGAGCAGGACGCCTTGTATCGGGCACCGGTGTGGATTCCCGACGCGGCAGCAGGGCCGGCGCCGGACCCGGAAGCGTTGGCGGAGCAGGCGCGCAGCCAGCTGCGGCTTTCCAGTCCGCCGATCGTGATGAACCCGTCCGTGGATCAGCTGGTGGGGTTGCCGACGTGGCTGTGGCTGGACGCGGCAGGGTGGAACCAGGTGGCAGCGACCGCGGCGGCGGGCGGGGTGTCGGTGACCGCGGTCGCCAAGCCCGTGCAGGTGACCTGGTCGCTCGGGGACGGCGGAACCGTGACGTGCACTGGTCCGGGAACGCCGTTCCCGGACGGGGCCAATCCGAAGAACGCGTCGCCGGACTGCGGCTACACCTACCGCCGCCGCTCGCTGGACACGCCAGGCGGGACGTTCGCGGTGACGGCGACGGTGCGCTGGGACGTGACCTGGGCCGGCGCCGGTCAGGCGGGGGCGTTCCCGGGGCTGACGACCGTGTCGACGACGGCGGCCCGGGTGATCGATGTTCCCGCGCTCACGACAGGCGGTGGCTGATGACGACCACGATCGATGCGGCCCGGCGAGCCGCTGGGGCACGCCGACGCCGTGGGATGCGCGGCGAGGAGGTGTCGTGGTGACCGCCCCGTCATCCGTGCCACGTACCGCCGGCGCGGAGCGCGGCGCCCGACATGCCGGTGCGGCGCCGGCCGCGCGGTTGACCGGTGGTCCACGGCGGCGGCGCCGGCTGCCGTATCTGCTTCTCGGAGTGGTGCTCGTGATCGGCTGCGCCACCGCCGGTCTGCTCGCGGGCGCCCGGGTGGGGTCACGGGCACCGGTGCTGGTGCTGGCCCGTCCGGTCGCGGTGAGCCACGTCCTGGCGGCGGCCGACATACGGGAGGCGCGGATCTCCGCCGACGGCCTCGACACCATCCCGGCCGGGTCGAAGGACACCGTGCTGGGCCGGCCGGTGGCATACAGCCTTCCGTCGGGCACGGTGCTCAGCCGGGCGGCGGTGGGTGCCGCGCAGGTCCCGCCCCGGGGTGAGGCGATCGCGGCGGTGGCGTTGAAGGCCGGCCAGTTCCCCACCGGCCTGTCGGCCGGCTCGCGGGTGGCCGTGGTCGTCGCTCCCGCGGCCAGCGCGGTGTCGACCGCGTCCGCCGATGCCGCCCGGTCGTGGCCGGCGACAGTCGTGGCCGTGGTAGCGGCGGACACCGATCAGACGACGGTGGTGTCGCTCCAGCTCGCCGAGGCCGATGCCCGCGCGCTGGCGGCGGCGCCGGCCCGGCAGGTCGGCGTCGTGACGGTCAACGGCACGGGCGGGTGACCCGGCCTTGATCATTGCGGTGGGTTCACTGAAAGGCAGTCCAGGGGCGACAACGTTGGCGCTGGCGCTGGCGGATCGCTGGCCGGCAGGCGGCGGGGAGCCGCTAGTGGTCGAGGCCGACCCTGCGGGCGGCGACCTCGGTGCCCGGTTCGAGCTGCTTGCAGGCGGCCGGGGGCTGGTCACGCTCGCCGCTGCCGGCCGCCGCGGCGGGCACGCCCGCCCGGTCGACGACCACGTGCACGAGCTGCCCGGTGGTCTTCAGGTGATCCCGGCCCCCGCCGGCGCCGAGCAGGCCAGTCAGGTGCTCGGTGAGCTGGACGGCGGGGGCTGGTCGCTGCTGTGGTCGGCGGCGCGGACGGGCGGCCGGACGGTGATCGTGGACTGTGGTCGGCTCGATCCGCGCTCACCCGTACTGCCGGCGTTGCGGGCGGCGGACGTGCTGTTGCTCGTGGGACGGGCGCGGGACGACGAGCTGGCGCATCTGGCGGCGCGGATGCAGGTGGTACAGGGCTGGGGCGTGCCGACCTGGTATGTCGTTATCGTCGCCCAGCCACGCCAGGCGCCGGAATACCGGGTTCGGGAGATCGCCCGGGTGCTGGGTTCGCGGGTGCTGGGTCCGGTGCCGTATGACACCCCGGCCGCGGAGGTGCTCGCCGGTCGTCGCCAGACCCGCACGGGGATCGGCCGGTCGAAGCTCGGCCGGACCGTGGCGGACATGGCCAACCATCTCGCCACCACCACGCCGGCCGACGTGGAACGCCCGGCGCTGGATGCGGCGCCGGGCGGGTTCGAGGGCCGGGCCGCGTTGCCGCCGGCCCCGACGCGGGCGGGGCGGCGATGACGGTCCCGTCCTGGCCCGACGACCTGCGCCGTCCGATATCGGGGAACGGATCGGGCTGGCCCGGCCCACTCGCCCCCTGGAGCGGTGGCGGTGGGGGTCCGGCCGCGCCGACTGATCTTCCGGGTCGTGCCTCCGGGTCGGCGGCTGACGCGCTGCGCGGCCGGCTGCGCGAGGGGCTGCGGGCGGCGCTCGCGCGGCGGCTGCGTGCGGACGAGGACGCGGGCTCCCCGCCGCTGACCGCCGACGAGCGGCAGGCGTTCGCTCTGTCGGTGCTCGTCGATCTGACCGAAGCACACACCAGCGCCGAACTGGCCCGCGGTGCGGGGGTCCTGACGCCCGAAGACGAGCAGCGTGTCATCCATGAAGTCCTCGCCGAGGTCCTCGGGCTCGGCGGCCTCGAACCGCTCCTGGCCGACCCGTCGATCGAGAACATCAACATCAACGGGGATCGGGTGTTCATCCGCCGGTCCGACGGGAGCCGGCAGCGGCTTGCGGCGATCACCGACTCGGACACCCAGCTGGTCGAGCTGATCCGTGACCTGGCCGCGCGCGCCGGAGTGGAGGAACGCCGCTGGGACCGCGGCGCGCCGATGGTCAACTTCCACCTGGCCGACAAGAGCCGCGTGTTCGCCGTCATGGCCGTCACGCAACGGCCGAGTGTGAGCATCCGGCGGCACCGGTTCCGCCATGTCACCCTGTCCGCGCTGCGGGCCAACGGCACGATCGACTACGGGCTGGAAGCGCTGCTCGGCGCACTGGTCAGGGCACGGAAGAACATCGTGGTCGCCGGTGGGACGGCGATCGGGAAGACGACGATGCTGCTCGCGCTCGCCGACCAGATCCCGCCCAGCGAACGGCTGGTCACGGTCGAGGACGTCTACGAGCTGGGGTTGGACGCCGACGAGCGGGCCCACCCGGACGTGGTCGCGATGCAGGTCCGCGAGCCCAACACCGAAGGCGAGGGCGCGGTCTCCGCCTCCGATCTTGTCCGGGCCGCGCTGCGGATGTCCCCGGACCGGGTGATCGTCGGCGAGGTGAGGGGCAGCGAGGTGATCCCGATGCTCAACGCCATGAGCCAGGGCAACGACGGCTCGATGACCACCCTGCACGCCTCGACGAGCCGCGGCGTGTTCACCCGACTGGCCAGCTACGCCGTGCAGGGCCCGGAACGGCTGCCCGTCGAGGCTACGAACCTCCTGATCGCCTCAGCGATTCACGTCGCAGTCCACCTGGCCGAGCCGCGCGGCGAACGCGGTCGACGGGTGGTGTCGTCAGTGCGGGAGGTCGTGGACGCCGACGGCACCCAGGTGGTCACCAACGAGCTCTACCGGCCCGGCCCGGACAGGCGCGGCATGCCGGCGGCCCCGCCGACCGGCGAGCTGCTCGACGACCTGATCGACGCCGGGTTGGACCCGGACCTGCTGTCGCAGGGGTGGTGGGGATGACCGGCCTGTTCGGGCTCCTCGGCCTCGGGGTCGGCGCCGGTCTGCTGCTGATCGTCTACGGCTGGCGTGGGCCGGACGACGACGCCGCCGACCGTCCTCGTCGCAGGCTGGTGGTGCCCCGGCCGTGGCGGTCGAACCCGCGGTTCGGCCGGTGGGCCGCCGCCGCGGCAGCCTGCGGGATCGTCGCGGGCGCGGTGACCGGTTGGGTCGTCGGCGGTCTGCTGATCACGATGGGGGTGTACGGGCTGCCGCGGATGCTGGGCCCCGACCGGGAACAGGCACGGCAGATCGCCCGTACTCAGGGCATCGCGGTGTGGGCCGAGCAGCTGCGGGACACCCTCGCCGCCGCGGCCGGTCTGGAGCAGGCGATCGTGGCGACCGCGCCCGCCGCCCCGGCCGCGATCCGCGACGAGATCGCGCTCCTGGCCGCCCGCGTCGAACGCCGCGAACGGCTCGGCCCGGCACTGCGCGCGCTGGCCGACGACTTGGATGACCCGCTGGCCGATCTCGTGATCGGCGCTCTGATCCTGGCCAGCGAGCATCAGGCCCGGCAGCTGTCCGGGCTACTCGGCCAGCTCGCGGCCACGGCCCGCGCCCAGGTCGACATGCTGGGCCGCATCGAGGTCGGCCGTGCCCGCACGCGCACCACGATGCGCGTCGTCGTCGTGACCTCGCTGGTGTTCGCCGGCGGGCTGGTGATCTTCAACCGTGCTTTCCTGGCCCCCTACAGCACAGCTACCGGACAGATGGTCCTGCTCGCCGTTGGGGCGATCTTCGTCGCCGGGTTCGTGTGGTTGAAGCGCATGTCGAAGGTTGAGAACCCGGGCCGATTCCTGCGCGGCGACGAGACCGCGACGGCGGAACCCGTCTCCGCGGCCATGGGGCGGATACCGGGATGAGCGTGCTGTTGATGCTCCTGGCGGCCGGAGTCGGCGTCGGTCTGTGGGCGCTGGCCGTGTGGCTGTTCCCACCACGGCCGTCGTTGGAGGAGGTACTGGCCCGGCGCGACCCCGCCCCGGCGGCTCCCGCCGGGGCGACGCCCGACGTTGCGGCGGTCGTGCCGGACGAGCAGGGTGGGTGGGCCGTGCGGGCGGGACGGCCGTTCGTAGGCGTGCTGCGCGCGGCGGGCCTGCCCACCACATCGCTGTGCCAGGACCTGACGGCACTCGGCCGCTCCGTCGAGGCCCACCTGGCAGAGAAGGCCACCGCAGGCCTTGCCGGCTTGCTCTTCCCGTCGGCCGTCGGACTGGCCTTCGCCACGGGTGGCCGGCCATTTCCCCCGGCGGTGCCGGTCGCGCTCGCGCTGTGCCTGGCGATCGGCGGATTCCTGCTGCCCGACCTCACCGTGAAAGCCGAGGCGGCGCGTCAGCGTCGGGCGTTCCGGCATGCGCTGTCGGCTTACCTGTCCCTGATCCAGGTTCTCCTCGCCGGCGGCGCGGGTGTCGAGACCGCACTGACCGACGCAGCGACCATCGGCACCGGCTGGCCGTTCGTGGCGATCCGCCGGACGCTGCGGACCGCTCGCGAAACCCGCGTGAGCCCCTGGGCCGCGCTGGGCCGGCTCGGTGCGGATCTTCAGATCTCGGAACTGACGGAACTCGCGGACGCGGTCGCGCTCGCCGGTACCGAAGGGGCCCGGGTCCGTCAAAGCCTGGAAGCCAAAGCTGCCGCGCTGCGCGTCCGCCAGGCTCACGACGCCGAAGCGGACGCGAACGCCGCGACCGAACGGATGAGTGTCCCCGGTGTTCTGATCGCCATCGGCTTCATCGTCTTCGTCTTCTATCCAGCCCTGACCCAAATATCCAAATCACTGTGAAATGTCGGAGGATTCGGTGTTCACCCGTTTCTACGCCTGGTGGTTGCAGGCCGTCGACCGCTACACCAAGGCACCGCCCGACGACCGTGACCGGGGCTCCACCACCGAGCAGGTGATCTGGATCGCCTTTCTGGCGGCCCTTGCACTCACCGTGATCGGAATCTTCGGACCAAGAATCTTGGAAGCTGCCCGAAACGTCGTTTTCGAGTAGACGGACCGACGATGACAGCACCTGTCCGGCCGGTCCAAGGCCGACTGTAGGGACGCCGGTCTAGATGTCCAATGGCCGCGATATATGTCCAGTCGATGTCCAACGACCGGTGTTCTGTCCACAGCGGACTACCGGGGCTA
>NZ_FAOZ01000055.1 GCF_001536285.1 Parafrankia irregularis
CCCCAGTTGACTGAACTACCAGATGGCCGGGTCAAGGTCACCGGCGGTTTTGACTGCTCGGGTCTGACTCGTGCTGCCTATGCGGCAGCCGGGGTCAACTTGCCCCGAACCGCCCAGCAACAGTACGAAGCGGGACCGCTGGTTCCCGCAAGCTCGGTCCTGCAGCCGGGGGACCTGCTGTTCTTCGGGACCGGGCCTGGTGATGTCACGCACGTCGGGATTGCAATCTCGTCAACTCAAATGATTAATGCTCCTCATCGGGGTGCCGTCGTCCGCATCGACTCGATCTGGCGCAATCTTGTAGGGGTAACACGGCCTGCGGATCGGGGATGAAGGTGACCACGGTGTGGCTGGATAGGAATAGTGATTTTCGCTGTGTGTCCGTCCACCGTCGTAACCGAAGGGCATGGCGACAATCAGACCACTGGATCGCGTGGAGGTTCCGGCGTGGTGAGCGCCCGTTCTCTGCGTCTGTCCGCTGGAGTAGGGCGATGATCGATACTGAGAATGAGTCGCGAGACTTGGCCGCGCTGGTAGTGCCTTGTGTCGGATGCCTGCGAGACACGGGCGAGCTGTTCGAGCCGTACCGTCTGCTGGACGGAACTGGGCGTGTTGTGGAGCCGGTCACGGTCTATTTGAAGGATCTGCAGGCAGCAGGCCGGTCGGCGGCAACGCAACGCTCCTATGGGCTGGACCTTCTTCGCTGGTTCCGTTTCCTGTGGGCGGTTGATGTGTCCTGGGATGCGGCGGGCAGAGTCGAAGCGCGTGACTTCTCCAGCTGGCTGAGAACTATCGACAAGCCGGCGCGGAGCCAGCGAACGAGGAAAGTATCGGGGGCGGGGCGCCCGAACCCAGTCACGGGAAGGCCGGCCCCGGGGGTGAAGTATGCGGCCCGTACAGTCGCGCATAGCGAAACCGTCCTGCGCGCCTTCTATGATTGCCACCGGCGCTGGGGTAGTGGGCCTGTCATAAATCCGTTTCCGCTGGTCCGGCAGCGGGAGGACCAGGGACGGCCCCATGCACACCATAATCCGCTGGAGCCGTTTCGCAACACGAGGGTCGGCTTGTATCGTCCGGGCATCCCGAAGCGGGTACCTCGCGCGATCCCGGACGAGCGCTTCAACGAGTTGTTCGCGGCGTTGCTGAGCCACCGCGACCGTGCACTGGTTGCGTTTTACGTGTCAACCGGTGCTCGCGCGTCCGAGCTGTTGGGGGCTACCCAGGTTGATGCTGACCCAGGCCAGCAATTGATCAGCGTTGTGAGGAAAGGTTCCCGGACAATCCAGCGGCTGCCGGCGTCTCCGGATGCCTTCGTATGGCTTCGTCTGTATCAGCAGGAGGTTCATGATCTGGCGCCGTCCGGACCGGACTGCCCCCTCTGGTGGACATTGCGGCGGCCGGCTCGCCCCTTGACTTATCATGCCGCCAGGGCGGCCCTCAACCGGGCGCAGGCCATGTTGGGGAGTAACTGGACCTTGCATGATTTTCGTCATACGGCCGCCTACCGTATGGCACGGGATCCCCAGGTGGCATTGACCGACGTGCAATGGGTCCTCGGGCACGCCAGCCTGACGACGACGCAGATCTACACGACACCGTTCGAAGACGAGGTCCTCGCCGGAATGCGCGCTCACCATGCCCGCCAGGCCGCGGGCCTTGTCGCGCCACCGCCTCCGCCGGCCGTGGGATACCGGCCTGACAGCCTGCAGGTCCTTTTCCCCGGGAGAACGCCGTGACCGAGGTCTTGGATCGGCCGGATCCATCCATCGGGTCACATTCCATTGTCAGGAAACCCGGGACGATGCGCGGCACCGCTGGCGCTGCCGCGCGTCTGCGGATACAGTTCCCGCCGCGGGCAGTTCCGGGGTCGTGGCCGGAAACCTTCCTTGGCAGTCGTGACATCGTTGAGCTCCTTGTTCCCCCGCCCTACGGGTCTGACAAGCAGGCCGTGCAATGGAAACGACGCAGCGGCATCACCGGCGTCCTGCGGTGGCTGCAGGGCCATTCAGGCGCTACCTGGCAGCAGCGATGGCTCGCCACAGGAGTGCAGGAGATCGACGGGAAGCACTGGCGGGAAATAGCCGTGCAATGGCTGCGGGGAGTCGGCGACGACACCAACGAGCCCTGTCTCTCGACTGGCCTGCTCGCCTTGATCTGCGGGGATGTGATCCGGCCCGGGGTGCGGTGGATGATGACCCGTCATTCCCCGCGTTTCCAAGCGGCCATGGAACGTTCCCGTGACCCCGACGGTTTCGCCCGGCTGCGGGCCTGCGCGCGGGAGAACCCTGCCGCGGCGCCGCTGATGGTCCGTCTCGCTCTCTACCGCACCGCCACGATCATGGCTTGCAAAGGCGGACTCATCGCCGATATCGTCCCCGGCGATTGCGTGGAGTTGCTGGACGTCCAAAGCTCGGTGCAGGCCAAAGGTGGAACCTGCAAGACCTATTTTTACCAGCTCCTGCACGACGCCGGGATCTTCTCTCCCGATGCGCCACCCACGATACGGGCCTTCCGCGGCGCAACCGGACAGCTCACCGTCGAGGCGCTCGTGGATCGGTTCGCTCTACGCTGCCGGCCGGTGCGGAATCTCCTCGTCGAGTATCTGCGTTACCGGCAGCCAGCAGTGGACTACGTCAGCTTGAAGGAACTCGCGGAAAAGCTCGCGGGCCTGTTCTGGGGAGACCTGGAGCGCCACCATCCCGGAATCTACTCCCTCCACCTTCCCGACGAGGTCGCCACGGCTTGGAAGCAACGCATCCAAGTGAGAACTACGAAGGCGGCCGACACTGACGGGGGTTTCGTCGACGTGGAGACCCCGCGGGCGAACGCCAAGAGCTGCATGTTCGCAGTCCGTGCCTTCTATCTTGACATTGCGCAGTGGGCGTTGGAAGACCCAGCCCGTTGGGGCCCTTGGGCCGCGCCCTGCCCCGTCACGCCTGCCGACGTCAATCGGTGGAAAGAGCGGATGCGCCGCAAGGCGCGGATGGACCAGCGCACCCGCGAGCGCCTGCCGCACCTGCCCGCCCTTGTCCGCATTGTCGAGAAGCGTCGCCATGACACCGCGGAGCGTCTCGCCGTCGCTCGCCGCACCGACCCCGGTGAGACCTTCACCATCGCGGACCGCACATTTCTACGGCCACTCATGCCGACCGCTGGCGGCACGAAGGTCTGGGCCGACGACCAGAACAGCGGCGTTCGCCACGACCTGACCTTTGAAGAACACGAAGCGTTCTGGGCATGGGCAACGGTGGAAATCCTGCGACACACCGGAATCCGGGCAGAGGAACTCCTCGAACTCACCCACCACAGCTTCATCCAATACCAGCTTCCCGCCACCGGCGAGCTGGTTCCCCTCCTACAGATAGCGCCGTCAAAAACTGACACCGAACGCCTTCTGCTGATCAGCCCGGAACTCGCCGACGTCCTCAGCGCCGTGGTCTGCCGCGTCCGCGACGCCACTGGAACCGTGCCTCTCGTCCCCTCCTACGACATCCACGAATGCGTCTGGCTTCCGCCGATGCCTCTGCTGTTCCAACGACGCTGGGGCGCCGAAAACCGAGCGATACCACGCCGGTCCATCGAGAAGGCGCTCAGCAACGCCCTCGCACACTCCGGACTGACTGGACCGGACCAAAAGCCCCTCGACTTCACCCCGCACGACTTCCGCCGCATCTTCGTCACCGACGCTGTCATGAGCGGACTCCCACCCCACATCGCCCAGGCCATCTGCGGGCACCGCGACATCAACACCACGATGGGCTACAAGGCGACCTACCCCGAGGAAACGATCGAAGCGCACCGCGCATGGATCTCCCGACGCCGTTCCGTGCGCCCCAGCGAAGAATACCGGACACCGACGGAACAAGAATGGGAAGACTTCTTCGGCCACTTTCAACGGCGCAAAGTATCCCTCGGCACCTGCGGGCGCGCCTACAACACTCCGTGCATCCATGAACATGCCTGCATTCGATGCCCGATGCTGCGGCCTGACCCGGCCCAGCGGCCACGACTCGTCGAGGTTCATGACAACCTGCAAGCACGCATCAGCGAAGCCGAACAGCAAGGATGGCTCGGCGAAATCGAGGGCCTCACCATCAGCCTCGCCGCCGCCGAAGCAAAACTCACCGATCTCGACCGCCTCACCAACCGGCAGACCACCGTCCACCTCGGCATGCCCAGTGTCCATCACCTCGTCGCACGCACCATCACCACCAATGCGCCCGAGAACCGGTCACCCGAGTAGGGCCATCCTCTCACACCCGTCCAGCCAACGACTCAACCGAGACAAATATGATCTGTCCGACTTGCGCAAGTTCAGAGAACCGGCCGAAGGCGGCTTCGACTGCTCCGGGCTCACCAGAGCCGCCTACCAGGCCGCCGGGATCGACCTGCCCCGCACCGCGCAGACCCAGTACGAGGCCGGGCCAGTGGTCCCGCCCGGCCAACCACTCCAGATCGGCGACCTCGTCTTCTACGGCACCGCCACCGACATCCACCATGTCGCGATCTACATCGGAAACGGGCATATGATCACGGCTCCAGGAGACAAAGAGGTGGTTAAGATCGCTCCGTACAGGTGGGCGAAAGACGACTATTTCGGGGCGACCAGGCCGGGCACATAGAGCGTTTGTAGGTTCTCAAAAGAGGTGACAGTTTCTCAAAAGAGATGTCGCTGATCTGTCGCTGACCGCCAGATCGATGAGAAGCGGCTCGGCGTGGCGCCCTCGGGTTCGGCGGCGCGCGGTGTACCTGTGATCGGGTGGTTGACGGTTCGTCGCGGTCTGAGCGATGTGTCCGGGTCCGGTTCCGGTCGACAGGCGGGACCGATGTGGACACAACGCTGGACCGCGTCGCCGTGGATGATCTGGCGGTGTCCCTGCCGGTGCGGGAGTTCCGCTGGTACAGGGCCGCGAGCACTATTCGGGTTGGTACTGGTCATCTACCGTCGGCCGTCTGGTGATCTACGAGAGTCGTCTTGAGCTGGCTCGGATCATGCTGGCGGACTTCGACCCGGCTGTGGTCGGAATCGCTGCGCAGCCGTTCCAGCTCGTCGGCCCGGATGGCGACCGGATCCGCAGACACGTGCCAGACCTGCTGGTCCTGAACAGTGACGGCGAGGCGACCGTGGTGGATGTCAAGGCGCCGAGTAAACGGGACCACCCGGAGGTGCGGGCGCTGATGGCCTGGACGCGGGAGACGGTCGCCTCGCGCGGCTGGGGGTTCGAGGAGTGGTATGGGGCGCCGCCGAGGCTGCTGGCCAACGTGTCGTTCCTCGCCTGGTACCGGCGCCGGGTGGTCATCGAGGAGGCGCTGATACCGCAGGTGCTCGGGGCGACTGCCGGGGGGAGGGCGGTCGTTGAGTGGAACGGTCTCTGTGGCCGGCTCATCCTGCCGTGGTCCGGCCCGTGGTGCTGCACACGACTGTCCGACCCGTCTGCGTTGTCGGCACCCGGTCGGTCGGACGGAACCTCCTCAGGGGGCGGCGGCCTCATTGCCTGACTGCTACGGATACGGTAGCCGGGAATCTCCGCGCTGAGGTCGTCAGGTCACACACTGCGTGGTTCTGGCGCCTTCGGCAAGGGGATGCCACGAGGTCGGGCTGCTCTTTGCATGGCCAAAGGTGATCATTCCGCGGTGAACGACCGGTCCTGATCAAGGGAGCTTCCCTGGTCAACCCAGGTTCTTCATCGTGGGCGGGCGACCGCCGGTCTGAGTCGCTGAGTGAGAAGTGCGACGCCGTCGCCGGTGAGTTCGGGCAGGGTGGCGGTACGGCCGGTGAGCAGCAGGAGGAGCGCGCCGATGCTGCCGCGTACGTCTGCGCCGTCGCCGACGGTCCACTCGCTGTCCGTCGCGGTGAGCCGCATGCCGCGCAGCCTGCGTCTGGCCCAGAAGGGCCAGCCCATGGTCCATACGCGTTCCGCGGCGGCGCGGGCGGCGTCAGGGGGCATCGGCCAGGTCCGGCCGAGGGGGATCGCAATGTCCTGGACGTGCACGAGGACGTCGAACAGGGCGTTGCGGTAGTTCGTCGGGGCTGGCAGGCGTCGGGAGTCTGCGTACTGCCGCAGTTCCGCGACGGTCTCCTGGCCGGTCCGACCGGTGGCGTGGCGCACCGCGAGGTCGTGGTTAAGGCGGTGAAAGCTGCCGCGGGCGCGTATCCCTTCAACAGTCATGGACCAGACAGAGGGAACCTGCGGCGCCAGGGCGACATGGGCGGCGACGTCGCGTACCCGCCATCCGGCGCACAGTGACGCGGTGTCCCAGTCTTCCTCGGACAGGCCGTCGAGCAGGCCGGCCAGGCCGAGCCGCTGCTCGGCGATCACCTGCCAGGACGTCTCGCGGTCCACGGGCAACACCCCCTAGTTTAGTAAGAAGCACTGATGACTTTAGTCAGAGACTCTTACCAAGGCAAGGGGTGGTCACGGATGGGCGACGAACATGCGGCGGACGCACCACCACCACCAGCAGGCGAGGTCAACATCGGCGTGCTGCTGTTCGTTTCGTACCGGGCGATGGAGAAGCGGGTCTTCGAGGCCCTCGCCGCGGCCGGCTACGACGACCTCACCCCAGCCCAGGCACGGGTCTTCCAACGCATCGCGCCCTGCGGGTCGCGCCTCACCGACCTCGCCGAACAGGCGCAGATCGCCAAGCAGTCCGCCGGCTTCCTTGTAGACCAACTCGAACGCGCCGGTTACGTCGAACGCGTGCCGGACCCCACCGACGCCCGTGCCCGGCTCGTACGCGTCGCCGAACGCGGCGCCAGAGCGATTCCGCTCGCCGCCGCCGCCGTCGCGGACGTCGAGACCGAATGGTGCAGGCACCTGGGAGAGCAGGGGATGGACCAACTCCGGGACACGCTCACCCGGCTGCGTGAGATCGCCGACCCCTACGCCTGAGGTCGGCGGGCGAGCCCGGTCCGCGCCAGCGCGACGAAGCGGGCGTCGAAACCCCAGCGCAGCTCATGCCCACGATCGACGTCGACACCGCTCGGCATGGCCTTCCGGCAGCGTCTGCGCGTTCCTTCCCTCACCGCCAACCTCACGACGCTGTACGCCTGCCAGCTCGCTGACCCGTCGGACCGGACGCACCCCGCCCGCTTGGACACACCCGAGCCGCGACTCCGGGCGAGCCGAGGACATGACAGATCGGTGAGAACGAAACCCGGGGACAGATCGATGAGAGAACCGCGTATGCCTTGGTAGCGGCCACACCAAGGGACAAGAGAAATGAGAACCTACAAGCATTGCATGGCATTTACCGGCGCTCGACGGAGAGATGGGACCGAAACGCCCGGCGGAACTCTCTCGCGGGTCGGACCCGGTCAGCGGTGGGCCGGGAAGCTCGGGAGCGCCCGTGGGATCGAGGATCGCCTGCTGGACGGATGCGATCCCGTCCCATCAGCAGGTGGCGGAAGCCTTGGAGGAGTTGGGTCGTGCCCGCCTCCCGGGCGCCGTTGTGTGGAGGTTGTCCGCGTCTGTGTGTCCGCCCGCCGTAGTACGGCGGGCGGACACACAGACGGAAGCGCAGCAGGCCGGATCACGGAGCCTGCGTTCGGGCTACGGCGGAGGTGTTCGCGAGGGTGCTCGTGGAGTCGAGCACCCTCCACTGCTGGAGCATGTCGAGCAGCTGGTCGCGGTCGAGGGTGTAAAGGGTCGTGAGGGTACGCAGGTCTCCTTCGCGGATCGAGAGGACCCGGCCGGCGTAGTCGCCGCGTTCCCGCTGGATGTGAGCGACCCAGCGGCGCAGTGGCCCGGCGTCGTCGGCGGGTACGAGGGCCAGGGCGGGCAGGTTGAGCACGACGCGGGCGGCCTGCGCTGGGACGGGTCCGGGGTGTCCGCCGGGCAGCAGGGTGTGGACGGGGACGCCGTAGAAGTCGGCGAGCGCGGCGAGCCTCCCGATGCTGATCATCCGGTCGCCGCGTTCGTAGGAGCCGAGCGCCGCGGTCTTCCACTGGCCGTCCGAGCGGGTCTCGATCTGCTGGAGGGAGTGGCCTTGCTGGGTGCGGACGGCGCGCAGTCGGGCGCCCACCTCACGGGCGTAGGACCGGTTGTCGCTGGTCGTGGACATGTTTCCTCCCTGGGATCGGTGGGCTGGGAATGGCGGGGTCCGGGTTTCTGCGCCCACGCGGGATCGCAGCTTCGGCCTGAGGTCGGGAGCGCGGTCGGGTCCGGGGCGGGCCGCGCGGGGTGCCAGTGATTGAGTCCGGCCGTCGCGGCCGGAGCCGCAGGGACGCGGTCGGACCGGTACGGCTGGGCACAATCGCGGCGGTCCTGCGAGAAGCCGGTGAGGATGCAAGGGGACGCGCCACGCGGCCGGCACCGGCGCCGGCGCGCCTACGCAGTGCCGGTGACGGCGCGGGTGGGGCCTTCGTCGAAAGGGAGATCGTCGTAGGGGTATCGGGGTGCGGTCGACAGGTCGATGCCATGGTCGGCGGCGTGGATGGCGCAGGTGACGGTGAAGACGCTGCCGTCGGGATAGTGGTGCTGGTAGGCGTCGAGGCCGGCGGGCCGGATCGTGGTGGCGCGCAGTCCGGTGAAGGTCGCGTGGTAGCCGCGCAGCCACCGGGCGGCGGCGTGGCGGCTGCTGGCGCGGCGCAGGAGGCGGGCGCCGTCGAGGACGAACCATCCGGTGTGGGGCCAGCCGTGCACTACGCGGTGTTCGATGATCCATCGGCGTGCCTGATGGCGGCTGTGAAACCGCTGCTGGCTGTGTGCGTCGGCATAGTCGAGGTCGGCGAGGAACCCGTCGGTACGGGTGTGGATCGTGCCGGCGGGCCGCCAACGGCCGGCCGGGATGGCGAGGAGAACCCGCCACGCCTCGTGGTCGGCGGGGCCCATCCGTCGGCGGTCGCGGCGCAGACGTGCGGTCGCGAGTGCGGTGGTGTGGGCGTGGTCCCAGGCGTGGAAGCGGGCAAGTCCGATGGCGTCCGCGGTGCTGATCGTGCGTCCGGCGGAGTCGGCCGCGGTGACCTGGCCGGGCCTGGTCGATGTGACGGTGAGGTCGTAGCCGGGCGGGTCCCGGTCGAGCGGATGCAGGGCGGCCGTGCGGGAGCAGCGCCCGCATACGGGGGCGGTGGGGCCTGGTTGGTCCGAGGGAATCTGCTCGCGGAAGGGGAGACCGCAGAGGGCCACGGTCATCCCGGAAAGCGTCAGGTGGATCAGCCGGGAACGGGAAGAGACTCGAAGCATCGCATACTGCTCCGATAGCGAACAGTGATTGAAGGGGGACATGGCGATCTCCGACGGTGCTCGCGAATGGCAAATGCCAGCCCCGTGCGACGTGTCGCTGTGCGGGCGTGCCTCGGCAGGCTGGGGCCGGGTGTCGCCGAGGGCGATGTCTGCACGCGCCGCGCACTGGGTGAGGGCGGCGGCTTGCCTGCCCAGCAGCACGACGGTGCCGGTCAGGGGACAGCTACGGAAGAGCCGAAGGGCGTCATCGCCGATGGCCCTTCACCTGCGAGTGGTCGTCCGAGAACCGGAGAACCCGCCATCACCCGCTGCTACGCGGTCAAGCCCTCGGGACGGGTACCCAGCGCCGGCTGCCTGGGCGTGGCCTCTGCCCGCAACGCGGCCCGTAGAGGACCGCGGCGAGCGCCCGGGACGGACATGCCGGCCCGGCTGACGCACGCGACCAGTGCCCGGTGGGCGCTGGGCTAGTCGGCGGTGAGCAGGCGCAGCAGACGGAGACCGGGGAAGCCGCTGGTCGGCATCGCCGGGAGGTGGAACGTGCTGGGCTCGTCGAAGATCGGCTGGCCAGACGGCCGGCGGGTGTAGGGGGCCCAGCCGTAGTCGACGCCGTCGTCGGCGTCGTAGGCGGTCCAGACCACGCATTCCTGTTCGCCGTCGCGCAGCGGCCGGACGGAGAACGCGTGGGCTTGCAGGCTGCCGGGGATCATCTCGATGATCTGCGGGACGGCGAAGGTGAACCGGCGGGCGTGCAGGGCTTGGGCGTGGTCGGCGGCGCGGGTCTCGAAGTCGGTCCGGGCGTTCTCGCCCTGGATGTAGTCGTAGTCGGAGAGGACCTGGCGACGGTCCCCGTCGAGGATGACGATGGCCGGGTAATCAGTCATACGGATGGACTGCTGGACACGGTCCACGACGTCGGTCACCAGGGTCCAGGTGGCGTCGTTCATCGCGGCCTCCAGTGGTCCAGGAATCCCGTTCCGGAGCCCAGGGCGGTGGAACGGTGGTCGGCGTGTAGACGGCTCGTGGGCGGGTCCACCGTATGCGGCGGTGCGCAGCCCGCCGCCGGGTGGCTGTGGCGTTCTGGGGTCGCGATGCCGCTCTCGGGGGCCGGTCCTGCGGTTCGGTGCATCACGGTGACGACGCGGATCGTCGCCGGCGGCGGGTGTGTGGTGACGACCGCGGGCGCTGCCGGACGGTCGGCAACACGCTGACCGGCGGACTGCCCGGCTGGCCGCGGCGGGCTCGCGGCGCGCGGACCTCGCGCTCGCGGGTTCCCGTCCGTTGGGGCAGGTCAGGGACCGGTGCGTCGCAGTTTCTCGCTGAGCAGTTCCCGCAGCAGGACGAGACCGGGGCCGCCGCCAACGTTCAGGGGGATCGAGAAGATGTAGTCCGAGCCGTCGAACGCGTCGAAGACGGGTGTGCCATCGCGCTTGCGCCGGTAGGGGACCATCCCGGACTCGTGGCCTTCCTCTGCGTCCCAGAGCACCCACAGGATCACGTGCATCTCGCCGTCGTCCTCCAGCACCGGCCCGCCGGTGTAGGGGGAACGCAGCTGGACGGAGGTCTCCTCGTCGATGGTCTCGGGCCTGCTGATCTGCGGGACGGCCAGGATCACACGTTCAAGATCGATGTGGTTCGCTTCCTCGGCGACCTGCCGCTCGAACGCTTCCGCGCGGGCGGGGTCACGCAGGTAGGCCGAGTTACTCAGCGTGCGTGAGGGTTCTCCTTCCAGGACCGCAATCGCGGGTTGGTCGCCTTTCGCCAGGGCGTCCTGGACCTGCTTGACGGTCATGTCGACCAGGACGTGGGACTCGAAGTTCATCAGCGGTGTCCTCTACGGGGCGGGATCGCAGCGGCAGCCCGGTCCGGCGCACCCGCGAGGGAGATGCCGGACCGGCCGTCCCACCAGTCTGATCGCGCCTGGCCGGTGGACACCACATCGGGAGCGCCATCACGGTCCCTGTACCGCTTGGCCCAGCGGCCCGATCGTGTCTGGACTGTGGGATCAACGGCGAAGAAGGGGACCGCGGCCTTTCACCTCATGCGCCTGCATCCCGCGAGTCAGGTCTCAGGCCTCCTCGTCCGTGTCATCGATGCGGTATCCGAGCTCTGCGAACCATTCCGTCAGCGTCTGGACGACATCCGCGCCGTTCCAGTAGCCGCGGCGCCGTTCGATCTCCTGGACCCTCTGCCACAGACCGTGGATGCGGAACTCCTCGTCGTGGGCGGCTGCGGCGGGGTCCGGCTCGCTGGGCGGCGGGAGAGTGATCTCCCCGCCGTCACGCTCCAACCCGTTCGCGATGCAGGCCTCGATGGAGCCGCACACCAGCTCGTCCAACCCGTCGAGTTCTGCCTGCCCCGGGCGAGGAAACCAGGCAGCGATCTCCGTTCCGTCCGCGGTGAGAATACTGTCGACGGTCACAACGAAATCCTCACCGTTGTGCGTCACGGTGGTCTCTACCTTGGCTGCATCGGTCATGTCGACCGCGAGCTCACCCTCCGGCTTCCAGCTGCGGATCTGGTACGCAACCAGACTCATCTGCGCGGCAATGTATGCCCGCTTCGCGTCGGTCAACAGGGCATAAAAGCGGGTGATCTCCGCTTGCCACGCGGCCAGTACCGGGTCGTCCTGCGCGGCCGTCTCCGTCATCGTGCCACCAGTCGTGGTGTCCATCCGGGGCGTTCCCTCCACTGGGTGATCTTCCAGGTTGGTGGGGCCGAGGCGGCCAATGGCGCTCGGCGCGGTTCAGCGGTCCCAGGGTTCGCGGGGCAGGTGGTCGCGGGGGGTGTCCCTGGCCTGGATGACGGCGTCGGTCCAGGTGGCTCCGTCCGCTTCGACCTGTTCGGCGGTGATGAGGACCGCGCTGGCGCGGGGGGACAGCGTCCAGCCGAGGTGGCCGAACAGGGCCAGCGCACGGGTGTCCCCGAGCGCGGAGGCGTGTACGGCATCGAGACGCAGCTCGGCGGCCAGGTGACCGAGAAGCCCGATCGGATAGCCGCGGTGAAACAGCGGGACGGCCCGGGTCGGGCTGGTCACCTCGGGAGCGTGGTGGGCCGCGACGTGGGAAAGCACGGCCATCACGGTGGCGTCGCCGATACGGGTGTCTTCCGGTTCGTCGTCCTCGACGGTACGCAGGACCGCCGTGTGGACGGCGTGGCCCCAGCTCCAGCCCTGCAAGCTGAGCTGCTCAGCCTCGCTGGCGAGAACGGCGGCCTTGACGGTCAGCGAGTAGCCAAGCGCCCTGAGGACTTCCGCGGCGGGTTCGAGGTTGAGCAGGCTGGTCGGATCGAGGTGGCCGTTCAGCCAGAACAGGATGTGCCCGTGTAGACGGCGGGGCCAGCCGTCCCGGCCGAAGTACGGATGGTAGGTCAGATTCGCGGGGCGGCGGGTGACGGTGTCCTCGCCGTTGACGGTCAGGACGTGGCGGAGCCGGCCGAGGAGTTCGGCGAAGCCGAGCAGATGCGGGGTCGACGACATGGCGGGACGCTCCCTTCTGGGCGCGGCACAGCGGACAGGCTGATCGAGATGACGCCGGCGATGCCGATGGAGTCCGGGCGGACAGGCGGATGCCCCGAGGCCGGCGGCTCCGGCGGGGCGACGCACGTCGGCCCGTCGCTCGAGGCAGGCGCGGCGAGCCGGGGTGTACGGCGTCACCGGCCTGGCTGTCCTGGCCGGTGAGGGAGGGCGGTTGTCAGGTCCGGCGGGCGCGGCCAGCGCGTGCGGTGCTGGCCGCGTCCACGAGCCGGGCGACCGTGCCGAGCACGTCGGCGGCGAACGCGGCGCCGTGCAGCCGGTCGGCGATCTGAAGGATCTCGCGGCGTTGGGCGATCGCGACCGTCTGCCAGTCGTCGGTGAGGGTGTCCCCGACGACCAGTGCGACGGTCGGGCCGAGTTCCCACAGCACGGCATTCACAGCGGCGCACGCCACTGCGACGGCGTCGATGTCCGCGTCGATCCACACCATGCTGGCCGGGTCGATGCCCCCGGCGCGCAGTGTCTGGGCGGCGGCGCGGAACAGTCCGCCGGTGCCGATCGCCGGGTCGATCACGGTCTGGCCCGGCTGGGCGCAGGTCGTCAGGCCGGCGGCGAGGACGTCAGCGATCGGGCCGGGTGTGTAGAACTGGCCGGCGGTCACCCGGGCGCCGTCGGCGCGTAACGCGACCAGCAGCGGGCCGAACACGTCGGTGTCGCGGCGGCGCGGTGTGCCGGTGAGGTGCAGCTGCCCGGCGTCGAGCGCGGCGTGGGCGACACGGCGGGCCGCGACGATCATGGCCTGGTCCGGCCGGTCGGCACCGAGCCAGGGCTGAAGCAGGGGCCAGGCGGCGGGCAGCAGGTCAGGCCGCGCCCGAACGAAGATCGTCCACTGGAGACGAACCATCCCGTAGAACCGTTCGGTGTCCAGCTCGGTGATGAGGTCGGCGGTGGCGGACAGCTCGCCTGATGGGGGTGTGATCAGGGCGAGGGCAGCGACGACGGACAGCGGAATCTGGGGCGGCGCAGGCATGGTGATCACTCCCTGCACGTCGGCAGAGCGGACGGGGCGACATAGCGGGCACCGGCGGACGGAAGGCGCAGGGCGTACTCGCGGGCGGTCACTCGCCGAAGAGTGGCCCCCAGGTGAGGGGCCGAATCCGGCGCGGCAGGCTGCCGGCATAGGAGGCGGTGCGGGTGCCGTGGTCGGGGATGACGGTGTAGCCGTCCAGCCAGACGGCGAACCACGCCTCGGCCGGGAAGCCACGGCGGGCAGCCTCGTCCGCCGCAGGGATCATCGTCGGATCAAGCCTGTGCGGGATGGTTCGGTAATGGTCCAGGTTCCCCTGGATCATCGGGCACGCGGCGACGGTGTAGGCCAGGCAGGACGGGTGCAGCGCCGGTTCGGCGGTGCATCGGCGGGGCAGGTCTGACAGGCGCATCAGCAGCACGAGCCGCTCGTCGAGGCGACGGCCGCACACCCCGCACAGACGCCTCACCAGGGCCTGGTCCTTGCGGTCGGAGTCGACGGCGCCGAACAGATACCGGCCGTCGCCGGCACGGGGAGTGATCCACGGGACGGCGAGGCCGCCGACGGTCGGCAGGTGGGTCAACGACAGGGGGATCAGAGGCGCGGTCGGATCAGGCATGGACTGCTTTCTGCTCGGGCGATTCCTCGCTGCTGGGCCCGGCCGGCGCGAGGAACGTGCGGACCGCGCAAGCGGACGGGCGACGTCCGGGCGCGTTTCAGGCGCCGGCGGTCCGGTACGCGGGGTGGCGTCGCCGGCCGGCGGTGAGGGACCTGATCAGGCGGCCCTTCGGGCCCGGTGGACGCGGGGACGTCGCGACCGTGCCCGCCGACGGCGCCGGCCACGGTGGCGTCGGCCTGAGGTCAGATCGACGGTGATCGCAACGAGGGCGACCGCCGTGTAGCCGACGAACATGGTGACGTTGTGCGCGGCGGCGATGCCCAGCAGCCAAACCAGCAGTAGGGCGAACCCCCAGAACCGCAGCTGCCGGCGGCGACGGCGACTCAGGTTGAACATGGGAACCACGTTCCTTTCCGTGGTGGGCCGGGTGGAATTCCCGGCATCGACGTGCGGGTGTTCGCTCAGCCCTCGGCGGTGCGCCAGGGAACGGGATGTCCGTGGTCAGGCTCAGCACAGTCGCCGCTGAGCGTGGCGGGACTGCTGTAAACCTCTCCGTCGTCGACCAGGACCCTGATCGGCGGTTCCTCCGCGCCTTCCAGGGTCAGCGCGGTGTCGACGTGGACGAGAATTCCGCCGCTCTCGTCAAGCAACGCGGTGATGCGGAGGGAGAAGCTGCCCACGTTTCCCGGTTCCCAGCTCGCGCAGGGATGCGGAGGCAGCGCGTCGTACATGTCGATCGTTCCGTAACTCACCGATGAAACCGGCATCGGCTTTCCCTTCCAGATTCAGAATCTGCCCGGAAGCCCGTACCGCGCACCGCGAGAAACCACCGGTCTCCGTGGGATCGCTCGTCGCCGGCTGGCCGGCGTCGCCGAGGGCGGACGCGCGGCGAACAGAGATCAGCGCTGCTCGGATAGCGGGCCGAACACGATCTCGGTGCTATCGGCGTTGGCGGTGGTCGCCCATTCGTCGAGCAGGTCGGCGAGCACGTGCCGAATGTTCTTTCGGGCGGGCGGGTATGCGGGTGCACGGGGCCGTGCGGGCAGGTGCGGAGCCGTGCGGCTGCCGGCGCTGCTCGGGGTCCGTCGCCGGGGTCCTGCACGTGAGAGCCGGGCGGGGCCGGGACGTGGCCCGGTCGGTGTCGCGGACGGCGCGTCCTCGGCCGGCGTCCTACGGCGCCTACTCGCCGACGATCTCCCAGGTCCACCGGAAGCCGCCGACGTAGTACAGGCCGTCGCGCGGGTTGGGCTCGACTGTTTCTGTGTCGTTCGACCAGGTGTTGTGGATCGTGACGATCTCGTCGTCTCCGACGATGATCGTCTCCTGGTCGTCGGAGCCGATGGCCAGGTTGGACAGGTGCAGATCGACAGCGATCTCACGAACCTGGTCGAGGGTGAAGCCGGGGCAGGCGAAGCCGTTCCAGCGCAGATTGTTGGCTGGTACCTCGTACTCGCCGAGGCCTTCGAGGGTCACACGCATCGTCGTGTGCGCGGAGGCCATGCTGATCTCCCTGTGAGGATTACTGAATGTCGGTCTCTTGGCCGGTAGCGGCGGGGTCAGCCTCGCGTGGCCGGGGCGGGCCGGCCGATGGCGAACGTGCCGGGGTGTAGCGGGTGTGGCACGTCGTGGGGCATGGGCACGCCGGGGTGGGGCAGGTGCAGCAGGAGCCGTTCCGCGTTCGGTCAGCTGTGCGGGTAGCGCACTGCCCCCGCCCCGGCGGGCGGCCGGGGCGGGGCGCAGTGGCAGGTGTGGGATGGCGGGTCAGGCGGGCAGCAGGGTGCGCAGCGTGGCGAGGGTGGAACCGTCGAGGCTGTCCGCCCCGCCGGTCACGGCGCGCAGCATGTTGCGCTCGGCCCGCGTGGCACCGCGGACGCTCTGCTCGTGGTAGGTGTAGGTGTTGACCGCCTGCACCACACCCCAGCCGGTGTTCCGCCACGGGGAGACCCGCTCGTCGTGGTTCCACAGCCGGTTCAGGACGTCGCGGTGCTTCTCGGCGCTGGTCCGCGCCCTCCCCTTCTCCTCCGGCATCGGCGCGTGGGCGTCCAGGAACGCCGCCCACTGCCGGTCGGACACGTCCAGCGCGCACAGTTCGGCGACCTCGGCGGCGAAGTCGTCGGCGATCGTGTGCACGATCGCGAGTGCCCCCCGCGCCTCGCCGAGCCGCAGGTGTGACCGGGCGGAGTGCTTGACCTTGGTCTGCTGGCCCTTCTCCCGCAGACCGGCCGCCATCGTGTTGTCACAGACGACGTTGGTCACGATCCGCTTGTAGGTCGTCGACAGCGACCCGTCGAAGCTCGTGGTGGCCAGCAGGTTCGGACGGAACTCCACACCTTCCGGGGTCTTGATCGTGTCGGGCACCTCGACCGACACCCACGCGACCGCCCCACCGCGCAGCAGCCCGGCCGACCCGATCGCGAGATCGTCGTCGAGGAGCTGCGCGACGTTGTCGACCAGCCATTCCTTGTAGGGGTGGGGCTGGTAGCCGTCGCTGAAGATCCCCATCACGCTGCCGGTGTCGGACCGGATGATCGCCTTGCGGTCCGGGACGACGTCCAGACCGCCAGTGACCGGGGACTCGACGTAGATCGGCTGTTCGAGCGCGGTCCACTCGAACAGCCGGCGCTCGACGTCGTCGACCGGGATCGGTCCCGGGTAGTGGTTGGCCTCGCCCTGCTGGTCGGCGCGGTAGTGCCAGGCGTGGCCACGCTTGTCGGTGAAACCGATCAGCGTGTTGCCGTTCAGCCAGGTCAGGGTTTCCTTCGACATGCGGCTTCCTTCCATCGGAAGTTGGGTGCGTGGCGATGTGTGGGCATGCCGACGGGCCGCCGGACACCGTCCGGCGGCGGGCATGCGGCAAGGAGCTACGGGGCAGGTGTACGTGCGGGGTTCAGCGCCGCGCAGACCTTGGCGAGTGGCGCCCACGGGCGGACCTGCCAGTGGTCCGGGCCGGGACGCGCGGGCGGTCATGAATACGCGGGCCAGATCGAGCACCGGCGCCCGTCCGTGGCGGCGGCTCGACCCGCCTCACCGCGCATCCCTGGGCACGGCGTCCGGTGCCGTCCCGGACGGCCCGAGTGGATGGATGTGAGACCCGGCTGCAAGCCAGGTGTCGACGAGGGCAATGGCTGCGTTGTCGCGTGCCGCATCGTCCGGCAGAGCCGTCAGGCCGAGGGCCTCCAACGCCTGCTGCACGTAGTCGTTGGCATCGACAAAGTCGTGCAATTGCTCGAAAGCGTCGACAGTTTCGGGGACCCGTCCGTCGCGGATGTCCTCCAGGATCATTTCCTGCATCGCGGTAGCGATCGAGTCGGAGCCGACATCGGGTTGATCGCGCATCGCCGTTCCTTCCTGCCGCAGAGCACGCGACCACGTGCGTCGGGCCGGCCGGGGATGCTGGACCACCCCGTGAGCCGGCCCAGGCACGTCCATCGCCGTGCGGGTGGGTGGCGTCTTCGAGCGGGACGGCTTACCGGGTGGGCGTGCGCGCGGGACTCAGCGCCGCGTGGGCCTCGGTGAGCGACTCCCACGGGCGGACCTGACGGTGGCCCGGGTAGGTGTGTGCGCGGGCGATCGCCACGGCGCGACCCGGGTCGAGCACCGACGCGTCGACCAGGCTGCTGATCTTCCAGGCGGTCGTGGCGACCCGGACGGGCCGCCCGCCCGGCCACATCTCCTCATAGGCGCGAACCCGCCCGTCACGGGTCACCGAGCGGATCACGATCAGCTCGACATGAACGGCGTCCGGGCCGCCACCGGTCAGTGGCTCCCGATGCGGGGACACCATCAACGCGGCCGTCCCCCGGCGGGCGGGCGCCCCGTTCGCGAGCGGCAGCGCCTCGGCCTGGCTCACGATGTGTCCCTGGGCAGAGGCAGCCAGGCCGTGACCGGGGTCGGGTCGTCACGCTCTTGAGCGATCAGGTCCCGGATCTGCATCGTCAGGTAGTCGGCAGGGTTCTCCTGGAGGAACGGGTCATCGGACCAGATGATCGATCCGGCCCGCCCGGTCGTCTCCACCACCACGCCGCCGAGCACGTCCGTGCTGTACCGGTGGTCGCAGTGCGGGCACTCGACCACGATCGTCAGCGTGTAGGCCGCCCATGTCCCGTCCGCGAAACGGGCCCGTTCCTCGGTGATCACGTCGAGGTCGCCGACGGGGGACAGGTAGTAGTCGTGGTCATCGTCGATGTGGACCCCGATCCGCACCGTGGGGTCCGCGAGTACGCCGAGCATGGCGCCACCTCTCGAAAGATCAGATAGAGAGCGCAGAAGGCGGGTCGGCTATGCGCCGGTCAGCCGCGCCCAGAGTTCGCGGCACTCGGCCTCGCTGAACCCCTCCGGATGCGCGGCGGTCTCCCGCATCTCGCCGGTGTAGTGGCTCAGCGTGACCGTGCCGCCCCACCAGCAGTGCGGCCCGGGGAAACCCGGGCCGCTCGAAGGTTCTGTGACCCCCAAGTTCGTCAGCCGGGCCACGGCTAGGTCCACCGCGCTGAGCCCGTCCTCACGGTCGTACTCGTCCGGTTCGCAGTCGAGGTCCTCGGACCGTTCGTCGTGCGGGTGGATGTCTCCGTCGTGGACTTCGTGGTCGAAGTAGTCGCGATGGTGAAGACGCAGACGCCGGCCGGTCACAGGACTCGCACCACCCAGCCGTCGCAGTCCTCCTCGACCCCGGAGATCTCCAGCAGGATGTCGCCGTAGAAGATCGCCTGTTCGTGTAGCCGGTCGCCTTCCGGGCCGTAGCCGCAGTCCCACAGGCCCGCGCCCTGCCGCTGCCGCGAAAGGACCCAGTTCCGGCCCAGCTCTTCGGCCTCCGGTGCCCGATCTCCCAGCCGCTCGATCAGTGACGACAGGTCAGGCTCGGCGCCTTCCAGGTAGTCACGGATATCGTCGGCGGGATCGCCGCGCAGATACTCGGTCTCTGTTCCGTCGAAACCACTGCCGTACAGGTTCGTGGTCTCGTCCGGCGACCATTCGACCATCGCCGATTCGATCAGTTCGCGCCATACTCCCCGCTCAAAGCGGCGCGCGAACTCCTCAGACAGAACGTCACAGGTCACAGACCCTCCCTCCACATGATGGGTGACACGCCGCGGACGCACAGCCGGTAGGCGGCTAACGCCACCCGATCAGCAGGTCACCGTGAATTCCCCGCGCCTTGAGCAGGTACGGTTCGTCTATCCATTCCAGGCTGAACTTGTAGATCTCGCAGTCGCAGCCGTGATAGAGCGACGCCAGGCGATCCAGCAGCATCAGGAAGTGATCCCGCCCGCGTCGCTGGACAATCGCGAGCGCACGCTCTCGATCACCGAGAATGTCGAACACGAACACATGCCCTTCGTGTCTATCGGATGCGTGTTCGCCAGGTTGGTTCGGGCGGTTTCTGCCCTCACCTTGTTACGCGCTGGGAAGCGTTCCGACCGTCCGATCGGATGCGTGTT
>NZ_FAOZ01000056.1 GCF_001536285.1 Parafrankia irregularis
TCCAGGCCGGCCGCCCGCAGGTAGATGACCTCGTCCTTGACGTCCTGCCGGCCCAACGCCGCCCCCTTCGACCCGATGACCATCGGTGGACATCGGGTCGCCTGGAGAGACCAGGGAACGGGCGAATCTGACACACGTGCTCCCGGCAGCCGCCAGGGGCGGCTGCCATGGCACAAACCGTAGTCCCGGAACCGGCCTCCATCGCCAGCCTTGCTTCACGAGCTCACCGGCATCACAGAATCACCGGCTTACCAGGCGACCCGGCCCTATTTTTCCCTGCATCCGTGGAGGCCAGCGCAGCGGCCTGGCGACCCTTGCTCGACAACAGCGGTAGCTCGCGGCCAGCAGTCCCCCTGCGCGGACCGCAGCGCCTCGTTCACCCCTCAGGTACCGCGGCGTGGGAGCCGGGACTCGATTGCGCGGCAGCCCGCAGGCCTTCCTGTGATGGTGAGTGTGCACGATATTTGCTTGTCGAAAAATGTCGACGTTGCCCCTGTCTGAGGCTGCCCGAATCCGCGCGCGAAAACTACCCGCGGTGACTGTCGAATCATTTTTCTTCAAAGAAAAATCTGTCGTTCACCCTGTGTGGAGACCGGTGCATCGTCCGACGATTTCCAGATCTGGTGAACGTTGACTTGTTTTGCTTGTCGACAAAATATCGCACACGCCGGAGGCGGTCATGGTTCGCGACGCTGACGATGGCCGTCGGTGGTCATGGTGAATTCATTTTGCTAGGCGACAAACGTCGTCGATCACCGGCCGTGGAAAGGGTCGGTGATGCGAACCGATGCCGCCCCTGGTTTCTGTCGGATCATTTTGCTCATGCGCAACATTGGACAGTACCCACCTGCGGTTTTGGCTGTACGAGTTCACCGTGAGCCTCCACGGTGACTGTCGCAGAAGCTCGATGAATTTGCTTGACATCAACCGGTATCTGTGACCATCGAAGGAATCCGACGGACGATTCCCGCGCCGGCCACCTGAGGAGTTAGTTTACAACGTTTGCTGATTGACAAAATTTGACGAACTCCCAGTGGGGTCTCTGTCAAATTTTTGCTCGAAAGCCATCGGCGGAGAGTGTCGTCGACGGCAACGAATTCCGAGATGGTCCCCGGCGATCTGCGGCAACGATGGTTCATGCCGGCTCCTTGTCGTCGCGCTCGTCAATGGCGTGAGTGTAGAACGTTTGCTTATTAACAAAAGGCGGCGGACTCCAAACCATGCTCGGGCCCATCGCATCCGGGGTACCCGCGTGCTGGCCGCGAGCAGGGCCGGTGCCCTTGCGGAACTCCCATAGCAGCAGGGACTCCCACCGCCCCAAGGCCTGCCGCCGTAGGCACCTTGTCGTCGCAGTCGCAGTCGCAGTCGCGGTCGCGGTCGCAGTCGCAGTCGCGGTCGCGCCTTGGGCGTCCCGCATCGGCTGTGCGGCCCACGCGGATGACGTGACCATCCCGCCGGAGCGGTCGCGCGAATCGGATGTGTCGCCACTGCCATGGAGAAGCCTCCGCGCCGGATTCGGGCAGCGCGCGGATCTGTCGTCGTGGGGCCGAGGCCTGCTGCGCGAGGCCTGTGGTCAACGTGCGCTGGAGCGCGGGCCCCGCTGTCCACAGTTCGGTGGTCCACGGCGGGAACGATGACCGCTGGTGGGCATCGTGTGGATAAGTCTGGACCGTTTCTGCCTGCCGGCCGGCGCCTGCGCACAGGCCGCCAACCCGGGTTCGCTGCGGCGCGTGCCGTCGCAGCTGGCCGGCGGAGCAACGAAGATCCCGCGGGAACCAGCCACACAGGCGGAAAACAGCTAACGATTTCCGCCCATGGGCCTCGTTCACCCACGGCGAGACCGAGCTCCGGAGGGCTTTCCACAGCTGTCGATCCGAACCGGGCCCCCCGCTGCGGAGCGGCAGCACGACCGAGACCGACCTGAGGACATCACTACCAACACACAAGCGCCATCGATGTCGTCGCGGGCAGATGGGAGTCAGGCCGACTCATCGCCGATGGCGTGGCGTGTTCCAGGCATATTTCCCGACAACGTGCGTTGTGGCAATCATGGCACATTGCTCGCTTTGTGTCTGTACCTCGGCGCGGAATGGCACCGAGAACTTGAACGCACTCCATATATGGGCAGCGTGCATCGAGAGCGGCCGAGTTATCCACAATCTCGACCCACGCTGACACGAGGGGTGCACTCTGGTCGGCCTTGCATCGTTGAACCCGGCCTGAGCTGGCGGAACTGCCAAGATGATCACAACTCTGATCTATGGAGAGCTGTGGGCGGCGGGCCAGCGGAGCCGCTCGAAGGGCTGTCACCTCGGCGGGCTGGGGGTACTGGCTGTGGACAACTCGGTGGTCGCCGTCCCCGCCGCGATCCCTGCCGTCGAAGATCAAGGGTGAAGAAACCTCGGCGGCAGGCGTCCCAGCGGTGAGCGATGCCGTAGTCTGGGGACGTTGGTCACCCGGGTCTCACGTCCTGGCGGCCAGACCCACGGGGGCGTAGCTCAACTGGCAGAGCACTGCCTTTGCAAGGCAGGGGTTAGGGGTTCAAGTCCCCTCGTCTCCACCAGCAGGTTTGCATGATCGACGATCGTCAGTCGCTGTCGGGAGTCAGCGGATCGTCAGCAGGGTCATCGAGAGCCGACCGAAGACGATCCTCGTAGTCCGCCGGCCGGTGGGTGTACCGATCGAGGGTCGTACTCGCGTGCTCGTGCCCCAACGCCGCCTGGACCAGGTTCACCGGCACGCCCTCAGAGACGAGCCACGTCGCGTAGCAGTGCCGGAGCCTGTGGAAGGTCAGCGACGACGGCAGGCCGGCAGCGTCACGCGCCGGTACCCACACGTTGCGCCGGAAGTTCGAGCGCCGCAGGTGGTGCCCGACCGAGTCCGGAAACACGAGAGCATCCGGCCCCGAGGGGACGATCTCAACCTGTCGCCGGAGCGCAGCCCCGAGCAGGGACGGAACGGGTACGATCCGCCGTCCGGCCTCACTCTTCGGGTAGGGCTTCATACTGATCTGCCCTGACACCTCCACCGCCGTCTCCACGACGACGATCCGTCCGGCCGCCAGGTCGACATTCCGCCAGTGGAGACCGACGCACTCACCCCACCGGAGCCCCGCGTAGCCCGCAGCAAGGACGAGCGCCCGGTACCGTTCCGGCACCTCCACCAGGAGCTTCCCCGTCAACTCTTCACGAGTGATCAGTTCATCGGACGACGCACCCTTGCGGCGCGCAGGCAGGCGGACACCCTCACACGGGTTGATCGCAATCAGACGGCCCCGGACAGCGGCCTTCATAATCGAGGACATCAGGCCGAAGCAAGAGACCACCGTCTGTGCCGCAAGCTTGCCCGCCAGGCGAGTTATCCACGCCTGGACATCGAGAAATGAGATCTTGTTCAACGGCCAGTCTCCCCACTGCGGAACGATGTGGCAGCGCATCCGCGACTTCGCCGCATCTGCCGTAGTCAGCTCCACCCGACGACTTTCCTCCCACCGGCAGGCGTGGTCGCGGAACAGCACTCGCCCCGCCGAGGGATCGAGGTAGGTCCCCCGTGACTTTTCCGCCTCCACCGTCGCCAGGAAACCGGACGCATCTTTCTTGGTACGGAAGGACTTAGCTCGCTGCCTGCCGGACGGGTCGCGCCAGTTCGCCCGCCAGGTTCCCGCCGGAGTCTTTACCACGTGCCCCATCAGGCCACCTCCATTCGCCCGGAAATCCACGCTTCGAAACGCGCCCGAGGGACCACCCACCGACGCTCACCGGCACGAATCGCCGGAATTTCACCCGATCTCGCCATGGCATAAGCGACGCCACGACTCACACCCAGGAGCACCGCCACCTCATCGACGGTGTAGGTAAGCCGCTTCAGAGCGGCACTTTCAGCCACGACGTCCAACCTCCACAGCAGAATTCATGCGGCAACGTTCCGAGCTAGGTGCGCCTCCTCACGCCGTGACCGTGCTTGGTCTGCTGCTTGGAGTGCGAGCCATCGGTCGCCGTCGCGTCGGTAGCCGACGGAGTGGAACCGCCAGGACGCCACGATCACGGTTTCGTCGGAGTCGTCTGGCCTGCCGAAGGCGTCGAGTGGCACCCGTTCCTGGCCGTTGGGTGTGTGGGTACGTTGCCAGGTTCGGCGCGCCTCCCGCCGCCTACCGAAAGTGGTCGAGTAGCGCCGCGACTTGGTGAGCCAATGCCCACGGAACCCGAACTCATGGGCATGGGTATGCAGGCGCAGGTCATCGAATTCGGGCCAGACACCGAGCCGCCACGCCGCCCTCACGAGCGCCGCCTGATGCTCCGTGAGAAACGGCAGCAGCGCCGAAAGCTCCTCGCCGTCGCGTATCCGCCGGTCGAGCCTGCCGGAATCCGTGGTCGATTTCGTGATGTACTTCGCGAGGTAGTTCCCGACCGTCGCAGGGGTGAGATCACCGGTCTCGACATGGATGCGGCGGATGTCGAGCTGTGCGCCCCAACGGACTTCCGCCCCGTGAACCGGTGTCGGGCCGGTCACCGGAGCCGTGTCGGTCAGACCGGCGCCCGCGAGGGTGGCGAGTGCCTGTTCCATGGTGATCGGGGCGTGCAGGTGCGGGTCAGGGCAGGGCACCCGCACCGCTTCCGCTGCCTGTCGCAGGCAGCGCCCCACCAGCTCACCGGTCGCCCAGTCCGGTGGAGCGATCCACTCGCCGTCCCGGGTAGAGCCACGGTCGAGCCGGAGAATCGCGTGCAGGTGGACCAGGCCCCGCGCCTGCATTTCCGCGACCTTCACATACGAGATCCGTAGCGCGGTCCGTACCGCCCGCTCCGAGGTGCCCAGGTGGGTGGCGAGCTTGCGGTAGGTGAGATCCACGGTGCGTTTCCACAGCCTGGAGACGCAGGCGTTCCACACGACCGCCGCCGGGTAGTCGAAGCACTCCGGGCAGAGTGCCTGCCCGAGCAGGGGGTCGTCGTCGCCGTGTACGCGGAAGCAGCCGCGGGAACGACCGTGGGGGCAGCGGCCCCGGCGCGGCCGGCAGACCTGCGCAGGTCCGTGGTTGGAACGTCGGGAGTGCACCGGGCCGAACGAAGGTGCCGTCAGGGTGACGAACAGGCCAGGGTGTGAGCCGACCGTGGCGGGTACGTCCGGGCCGCCGGTCAGGCCAGCGTGGACGATCTGCCAGGCGTCGCCCTGGTAGAGGTAGGAGCAGGACGGGCAGACCGAGGCCCGCCGGTTCCCGCAGGGAACGAGTAGGGTGCCGTCCGGCATGGTGGCGCTGTCGAGGACACGGCGAACCTCACCGGTCGCGACGTCGACGTGATCGACAGCGCCGACCAGCCGAATCGGGCTGGTGCACCCCGCTACCCTGTCGAGCTGAGTAAGGAACGCCGGCAGGGTGCCATCTTCGATGCGCTCCCGCATCGCGGTCAATGAGTCGGGAAGCATCGCCCCCCCTCCTTTCCTGATGTGCGTTTCAGCCTGGACCTTCGGACCCGGACATTCCTAGGCCCGGAAGCATGCGGTTTCCCGGACAAACCCCGGACGCATGCCGTCCGGGGTAGACGCGACCTGGACAGGACCCGGACAGAACCTGGACTTGGAGCCGACGTTCGTTCTTCCCGGGCGCGGTGCTGGTGTGATCTATCGTGCGTCGAACCGGTGGCACTTCGCTACATCGAAAACCGGCTACTTTCCGGCACTTCTCATGGCACGGGAGTGGCACCCAGCAGGGCACGGGAATGCTCGCCAGGTCACGTGTGTGGACGGTCGCAGCGGCGACTCACCGGTTTCCCGTTCCGGGGGCGCAGAATTGTCTATCGGACAGCGGCCCTGTCAAGGGCACTACGTGAACGCCCTTGACAGAACCACCGACCGATAGTTGAGAAAGGCGCCCGGAGCCGGGAAAAAAATGAAAGGGGTTGGGACAGGACCGGTTGGGCGTACCGGTATCCGGTTGGTCCTGTGGTCAGGCAGAGCGGCTCACCGTTGGTATGGGTGAACCGCACGAGGAGCGGACCGTCCTGGGCATAGTCAGCCAGCGACGCCGGGGGCTTACGCACCGCAAGCCCCCGGCACACCGGACAGATCAACGCCGCCGTTAAACCGCTCATCCGCGCCGGGAACGGCGAGACACGGTCACCGTGCCCTGTCCACGGCAGGCAGGGCACCCCGCCGCACCTTGCCCTTCACAGGCACGGCAGGAGCGTCGAGCATTCCCAGAGTTGACGTTCCGTCGAGGCATGGAATCATCCCTTTCACAGGTCGGAGTTCGAGGTCTGGTTTCGCCGTTGGAAGTCGCGGGAGAACTCCGCCCACGCCGCATCGAGTTCGTCATCGCCGAGGTAGGCGCCGTCACCGAGAGGGGTGTCCGAGGTGAACGCCCCGTCGATCGCCGAGGACAGGTCTGCCAGGGGACGTGTCGCCGCCACCGACGACGCCACCGGCAGGCTTCGCGAGGCAGCGAGCGGAGCCGGGTAGCCCGCCGCCAGAGCGGCGACGTCATCGTCATCCGGGTAGGCCGCGCGGACCCGGACCGGTTCACGGCGACCGTCGAGCTTCACATAGCCGGTGCCGTGCGCCCAGGTCGGGATTTCCTCGCAGCGTGCACCCCGTTCCCACGCGCCAGGCCCCAGCACCATGCCGACCTGCGTCGGTTCATCCAGGCGCAGCGCGATACGGGTCGGGAACAGCTGCCGGTAGGGCACGACTTCCTTGCTCGGGTCCTGGACCGCGACGAGCAGCGCTGAGCCCGGAGCGCGGCCCTGGGAGCAGATGATCTGCACCGCCGAGTCCACCTCCCGCGCGAGGGTGTGATCGGGCTGGTAAGCGGAAAGGAACGCGAACTCATCCACGATGCCCAGCCGGAACGGCGTGGCGACACTCGGCGTGAACTTCCGTCCGTGGCCCTTCAACGCGGTCGAGCGCTCACGGGTGACACGCGCGAAGTCGGTCAGCAGGTCCGCCATCTCCTTCGTGCTCTCGTCCGCGTAGCGGGTGAACAGCGACCGCACCGGGTACAGCTCCATCCCGCCCTTCGGGTCGATCGCCCACACCTCCACCACCCCCGACGCGATCAGGGGAGCCAGCGCCCGCAGGATGCTCTGCAGCACCGAGCCCTTCCCCGCGTCGGTCGCGCCCGCCACGAGGACATGCGTCCCGAGCAGTCGCAGCAGCCACGGCGACCCGTCGTCACACCGGCCGATCTCCAACCGGGACAGGTCCGGAGCCGCGGGGACCGGCAGAGCGGGAATCGTCGCGGCGAGCAGGTCACGACGGCGGATATCGAGCCACAGCCGCCCCGGAGCCACCGTGCGGACCCGCACATCCTCCGAACCCAACGCATGGGCCAGAGGAATCACCTTCGCTTCCAGATCCTCGGGTGCCTGCCCGTCCCGCAGGCGCAGCAGCAGCGAATCCGCCGCCCCCGTTGACCGCACCCGCAGGATCCGAGGCCACGCCTCCACTTCCTCTGTCGGCTTGACCGTCAGGGCATGCGCGCGCATCAGCCGCCCCCAGCGCGGCGAGTAGCGGGTCCACCGCAGCCACCACGACCGCAGCCGCAGGCCCAGCCACAGCCGGTACGACCCCGGATGCGCCAACCGCCAGACCAGCGCCGACAGCGCCAGCAGACAGGCCAGCAGCAGCGGCAGGACCCAGCCGACCCGATCCACCAGCAGCAGCGCCGACAGCACCGCGAACATCGTCCGGGGGAACCGCAGGACCAGCCGCAGCGCACCCGACAAGCCGGCACGCACCGCCCACCCCGCCAGCGCCCAGAGGGTCTGCCCGATCGTGTCGTCCGAGGACACCGCGAGCGGGACCCGGCGTGAGACCAGGACCCGCCGCGCCGGATCAGCGTCCGCGAGCAGGAAGCGAAGGTGTGATGAGGTCATCCGACTCCCCGCCTCCTCGCTTCCATCAGCAGCAGTACGAAATAGCGATCCAGGTCGTCCATGGCCACGGCGACCCGCTTCACCAGCGCGCGGAAATCGTCGTCGTTGACGTCGTTGAACGTCGAGGCGAGCCGTTCCAGCGGTGGCCAGGAATCCCGCGCCGACTTCTGCGCACTGCGGATACGCGCGACCGCCTCACCCGTCATCCACCCCGACAGCCTGTCTCTGCGCATCAGCCGTTCACCTTCCCGTGATTGGTACGTTCGTGTTCCGTGTAGGCGCCCGGATTCCGGTCGTACCAGGATTCGGCGCATACCTTGTGAACCGGCTTCCCGGCAGGGGAACGGACCATCGCCTTTTTCCCGCAGAGCACGCACGGCTCAGGTTCACCGACGCTTCCACGGGACCCCGGAGGGCCCGTTCCCCAATCCAGAAGGGGCATCAGCCCCGTGACCGTCGCCGGCGTCGTGGTTCGAGCGGAATCGGTTCCGCCGCCTCACGTGCCGGGACCAGCGGGATCGCGAACGGTGCCGGTGCTGGCGGACCGTCCCCGTCGAACGGCAGCGACATCTGCCCTGCGGCCTGATTCTTACGCCGACGAGCCATCGCGCCGCCCACCTCGCCGGGCACGGTCGTTTCGGTCGGAGGAGCCGCCGGACATGTGACCGTGCACGAGCCGGTCATGCGTGTCCCGCTGCCCGCTCATTTCCGCGATCGAGGACACCGGCCGTGAGGCCAGGCCGCACCGGTCGCAGGAGTAGGAGTGCGACTCGCTCACCGGCCGAGCCTCACCGGTCGCCGCACGGCACGGTCACCAGGAAGCGGGCCGCAGAGCCGGCAGACCATCCCCGGACCGCAGGAGCATCGCCGCGCGTAGGTTCCGCCGGACGTCTGTGTGGTACACATAGAGAGTCCTTTCTCTGTCGCAGGGGAATCGGACACGTGGCGCCCCGGGAACGGGAGGAGCGGGCAAACTCAGCCCCGTTCCGGGACGTCACCTCACATCGGAAGGTCAGGAGCCGTCGCGGTACCGCGACCACGCCGTGTGCTCCGCCTTTTCCGCCGCGCGGAGCGCTTCACCCGAGGCACCCTTCGCCTTGAGGGTCGACACCCGATCCCGAGCACCGTCCGCCGCAGCCAGCGCAGCCGCGCGCTGGATATCCTTGTTCGAGCGCATGCCAAATAGACCTTTCGTCGCAGGGAACCATCGGTGTTACCGATTCCGGATACGTCGAGGAGCGGGCAACTCACGAACGCATCCGAAGCCTGTCAGGAGCGACGTCGCCCCCGCTCAGCGCGAATGTCAGCGCCGAGGTTTATGAACTCCTCTTCGCGGCGATAGTCGCCACGGTCACCAGCCCGATCAGCCTCGCGGGAGGTGACACGCTCCGCCGCATCGAGATCTTCCGCGCTCATCGACCGGAAAGCCTCGGGTCCGGTAACCCCGTTCAGATTTGCGATCACCCCACGCGACCCACCCCGACCGGAGGGCATGCCTACGCAGCCTTTCCGGACCGCACGGCAGCCGGAGCGCGCATCTCACGGGCACGCAGGCTGAAGCCGACACGAGGGGTCTTCCGCGACTGATCGACGTACGCGGTGACCGTCATCCCGTCGAACTCCACAGGCCGGAACGGCGTACCCGGCATCACCTCCGGTGGGACCGGCTGATGCTCCGTTACGATCTTCACCTTGACCTCAGCCTGCCCGGCCCGCAGGTCCGGCGTGGCATCGAGCACCCGAACGACCCACACCCGTGCACCGGTCTCCTTGTCCCGCACCTGCGAATCAACGACACCGGCCTTGACCTTCTCGAAATCGCGGTCAGCCTCCACGCCCAGCACGAACGCCCCGTGCGGGAACACGTCCCCGAAGCGCACGGGAATCCTCATCGGCACAGCCATGATCCGAGGACCCTTCCAAAGAGAGCGACTGTCTCGCTCGGTATCGTAATAGTACACGGTGCACTAGTACACTGTCAACACGGTCGGAGGGTAGCCGTTTGACTACCCTCCGCGCAGCCTATGCAGGAAGATCGTACTCGTACGCAGCCGGTCGACCAGGTACAGAAACGTACTCTCCGTACTCAATCACCTCACCGCTCTGGTCAAACAGCCAGTTTTCGCCGGCCCGAACGGGAGAGCCATCGCCAACCCCAAGGGCCGCAGCCTCGCCCGAGGTAGCCGCCCTAGCGTCAACCAGTTCCTTGCCAGACACGACCGTCCGCCCTGCCACACTCTCGATATAGGCAGGTGTTCCACCCTGGATACGCTCCGACTCAAGAAGCTTCGGAGCGGTAGCAGCCAAGGCGCCATCGAACCACGAGACCGAAGTCTCCACTGGAACGTCGTCACGATACGTAACACGTTCACGCCTAATGGCGTCCGACCCCTCCGAAAGGCCCAGCGCACTAGCGACCCGAGCGGGAGCCGGAACCACGGTCGCAGCGACGATGCGCGCATACTCGTTTTGAGGATAGATCTTGCCGGCCACCCTCATTGCGATAAATCGATCGCGCGGACCACTTCCAGCCAGTGTACTCACAACAGTTCCAATCCCGGGAATCGTTCGAACGAGCCCTTCCGACTGAAGGGTGGCAATCACCTTAGTGGCCGTCGCGTTCGAGATTCTCCACTCCTGAGAAATCTTCCGAACAGATGGAACCGGATCCCCCTCCCCTAGCTCGCCGGACACGATTCTTGCCTTGATATCTTCTGCCACTTGACGAAAAGGCGGCAGCTCACGCCGAACTTCCGGAGCCATCCGTCCCACCTCCCTTGGACTAGACCAGTACCCAGCACCTCCCATACTACACCGTGCCCTAGGACACCAATCACCATGCGATTCACCCGTGACGTCACTGGCATGTCACTCTGCGCCACCTTTGCGCGTCAACCGCGGGGGTGTGCCAACTTTCCTTACTTGTTCAAGGCGGGGGGCTGACGCCCCCCGCAGGAGCCCCGCGCCGCGCACGACACGCCGAGCAGGGCCCCAGTCGGTTCGCCGCGCGACACGGGGCCCCGCCTCCCTCCGGTCGGCACCCCGTGGCGCGTCGACCGCCGACCCCATTCGGCGCGTCGGCACGTCGCAGGGCACCCGCGAACGAGCCATGATCGAAGTCAGCCGATCGTCAGCACGACCGTCAGCACCAGCCGTCACCGGTCGACACGGGACCACATGAAGACCACACCAGGCGACACCGGAAGTCACGCAAAACGCCCACATGTCGCGGAAGCGCAGTGTTTGCAAGGCAGGGGTTAGGGGTTCAAGTCCCCTCGTCTCCACTCGCTGGCTGCTCGCCGGCCTTCGGCCGGCTTCGCCGTCGCTGTGATGTCTGCCCGGGGGGCGACCCCCGGACCCCCGGTGTCGGGCTTCGCCCGACCTGACGGGGCCGGGATGATCGTTGTGTTGACAAGTCGCGCGCGCCCCGCTGTGGCGGGAGCGCGAAGCGGCGTTGTGCGCCGCGGCGAGCCACCTCACCGAAGCCACGAACCGGCTTGGCCTGGCTGAGTTCGTCGACCCCGCACCGCGCCGCTTTCATACCCGGGACATCCAGGTACTCGGCGCCGAGCGTCTCACCCGTGCGCTGACCGAGGCGATCAGTGATCCGCGGCTGCGAGCCCTCCTCGCCCGCCTCGAACACCGACCCGACGGCCCACTCGGCCATCTGCCCGGCGGGATCGACCAGGCCGTCGACAGCGTTGAGATCCTCACCCAACCAGGCCGCCGCCGGGACTACGCACTCCTACTCGGACTCCAGGCCTGAACGCTCGCAGGCAGGATAAGCCTGTAAGCAGGCCAGGACCCGTTCTCCGGCAGGTCCTCAGCGGACCCCGACCCCGGATGGGAGGGGAGACGGGTGTGCAGGTCGCACCTGGCCATCAGGAAGTGAACGCTGCGACGGTGTGAGTCCTGGAAGGGGATTCTGCCTACGCCGGGTGATGAGCCGTGCCGTTGTGGCTGTCTGACGGAATGATGGCTATGTGACTGTCGATCTTCGTGGGGCCAGTATTAGAGCGACCCTGCCGTGCCTCGGATCGGTGGCCGGTTTCAAGGCCGGCTAACGCGTCATCGGCGCGTCATGGCAGCAGTGCGACCGGTTTCGTGAGGCGGACGACGGAGAAGTGTCGCCGGTCGAGGGTCGCGATGGCGTCGGCGCCGAGCCGTTCGGTTATGGCGAGAACGGAGGCGTCGACGGCGCCGAGAGGGAAGTCGCTGTATTTTTCGACCAGTTCGACCAGTTCGACCATCCGGTCGAGGTCCTGGCGAGCCAGCGGGATCAGGCTGATCTGTCCTGTGCTGATGGAGCGCAGGAATGCGGATTCGGCGCGCGTGCCTTTCTCCCGTTCGAGCATGAAACAGACTTCGGTCAGAACGGGATAGGGAACGAGTAGCGGCCGGGGCGTGCGCCGCATGAGCGCGACGCTGCGGGCGTGGTGCTCGTCGTCGGTGTCGGCCGCAGCGATCAGTGGCCCAGTGTCCCAGACAATCACTCGGGGTCGCGCCCGAGTTCCGCGCGCAGGATCTCAGCCGAACGGGCGGCGAGATCGCCCTTGCCGCTGGCCAACGCACCGACGAAATCCGGCAATGGCCACTCGTCGCCGCCGTCCTCGGCGGGCGCACTCTCGCGCACGAGAGCCAGGATCGGCGCCACTTGAGACTCGGGTAGGCGGTCGATCAGACTGTGCAGTTCGTCCCGCAGAGTGCTCACCCATCGAGGATACGACCGACGCGTGGCCAGCCACCGAGATCCGCTGGGACACGAGCTGAACAGCGGGTCGCAGCCCCGCACCGCCGCCACGCGGTTCGCCCTGTCATACCGGGATGTCGAGGAGTTCCTCGCCGAACGCGGCCTCGAGGTCGATCGAGTCACGATCTACCGGTGGACGCAGCGCTTCACGCCCGTGCTGGTCGGGCGGCTCGGCCGTGTCGGCGTCGGCCTGGCGAGAGGCGGTTCGGCGTACGCAGGTCACCCCGACCGGCACACCGCTGCAGGCTGGTGTCTACATCGACGGTTTCAACCTGTACTACGGCGGCCGTGGGCTGATGGGCGGTGCCGGCAAGCCCGGCTGGCGCTGGCTCGTACCGATCGATGGTGCGAGTAACCCCGGGCAACCGGGCGGGTGCGGCCCGGGACGGGTTCAGTGCGATGAAACCGCAGATAGGCGGCTTGGCATGGCTAGGAGCCGAGCGATACGACCGGCCCCACGATGTTCGGGTAGTGGTTCGTATTGTGGATGGTTTTGTCCACCACGCCGGGTCACATGCGTGTTGACCTGCGAAATGTTCGATTCATTGATCGTTTTCGTAGTGTGGCGGGGTGCTTGCCGGATGGCAGCGTCGCGTTTGTGCGGGTCACAGGCTTGTGAGTGGTTCGAGTCCCATCCTGCTTTTCGACGGACTTGCTATCCAGCGTAGTCGCCGGCTCCGAGGCTAGGGTCGGTTGCCGATATCAGTTCGTCATGACAGGTCCGGCGCGGCGTGCCAGACCTGTCGGAGGTGCCCGGAGTGCGGGAGTTCCAGTGGGGCGCGGTGCGGCTGCACGTCCTGCACCATGCGGCCCAGGAGGAGATCCACGGCGCGTGGATGACCGAGGAGCTCGCCCGGCATGGCTATCAGATCAGCCCCGGAACGCTTTATCCGAGGCTGCACCGGCTGGAAGCGGACGGGCTGCTGGTCTCCGAGTCCCGGGTGGTTGACGGCCGTACACGGCGGGTCTACAGGGCGACCGAGGCCGGGAAGCAGGCTTTGGCCGAGGACCGATTGGCGTTGCGGGAACTGGCCCGCGAGGTTCCTGGCGGTGACGTCTTGTAGCTTGGTGAGCCGGTTAGCGATGTGCGGCAGCGGTGTCCGCGGCCGGGGCGGCCCTCTGGCGGGCAAGATGGGCGTCCAGGGAGCACGTGCCGGCGCCCACCAGGAGCAGGAACAGGCTGCCGCATAGTTGGGCCAGGTCGGTGCGGGACTCATGGACGAAGTCCCACCAGCCGGACTTGTCGGTGAAGAGCGGGGCGTCCGCCCACAGGATTGGCAACTTGGTGATCAACAGGGCGCCGAGCATGTTCACGATCATCGGCAGTGTCGCGAGCCGGGTGAGTAGCCCTGCAAGAATCAGAGCGCCGCAGGCGATCTCGAAGACCCCGTCCAGGGGCGCGAGGAAGCCGGGGAAGGGGACCCCGGCCTTACTGAAACGGCCCGTGCCGAGATCGGCAGGGTAGAGAAACTTCTGAATTCCCTCGAAGTGGAAGATGGCGCCGACGTAGAAGCGGATGAGGAGCGTCGCGGCGGGTGCGCTGGTGGCAGTCAGCTTCGTCTGCCAGGTGTTGGTCCAAGCCATGGGAGGTGCCCCCTTGCCTTCAGTGACGTATCGCGTGCCGATATCGTCCTGCGAGGTACAGAGGGGCCGGCGGTTTCACGCCCCCCGACGCGGGGCACGCCGCGCCCGGGACGCGACGCGCGGGTGACCCGCCCCGAAACCCGTAGGCGGCGGCGCCGAGGGCCAGCACCGCAGCCCCGGAGATGATCGAGGACGGCGGCAGGGCGAAGGCCAGGATGAGGCAGCCGGCCAACCCGACTACAGGGATGACCCGCGCCGGACGGCCCTCATCCCGCGCGCAGTGTCCAGGCGGTGGCGATGGCGCCCCCATGCGTCCCTACCGCGGAAGGTGCACGCTTTGAGATGTAGGGGCGCGGTGGGTCCCACCGCATGGCTGCCATCCCGCTGCTCCGGAGGTCGCGCGATGATGTACTGGTATGATCACGAAATTAGTGGGTGGGGCTGGTTCGCCATGTCCATCGGCATGCTGCTGTTCTGGGCTGTGCTCATCACCGGGGCGGTGCTGCTCGTACGGGCCCTGATTCGTTCCGACGAGCGGAGACATTCCGCGACGCGCTCGTCCAGTGAGCCTGGAGCGGCTCAGGGGCCGGCTGTGCGGTCTCCCGAGGAAGTTCTGGCCGACCGCTTCGCTCGCGGCGAGATCGACGAACAGGAGTACCGCGCCCGGTTGGCAACCCTTCGAGACACCGCCGGCCTCGTCAAACACTGACCGTAGGGCGGCGCCGGAGCCGCAGCCGCAAAATGTGGCGCTCGGCTACGTGGAGCCAAGCGGCCACGGCCCCGGTCGATCTCGCACTGATGGTGCCCAACGCGGTGACCCGGCAGGAGAAACGGTCCTGGTCGAACAGTCCTGTCGGACTGACTGGTGTTGCCCGCCTACCTGGTGGCGCCGGCCCGGTCGGGCAGCGAGTTCTCGATCCGGTGCTGGATGCTGCGGTTGAGGCGGCTCAACGAGCGGACGAGTTCGCTGATCTCGGTGGGGTCCCAGTCGGTGAGGACCCGCTCCAGGCCGCGTACCGACCATGAGCGGTGCTGGTCAAGCCGTTCCCTGCCGTGCGGGGTGAGCCGGAACATCCGTGCCATGCCACCGGCGGGGTCGAGGATGCGCTCGACGAGCCCGGCGCGCAGCATGGCGGCGGTCTGCCGGTTCACGGTCGAGGCGTTGAGCCGGAATGTCTCGGCCAGCTGCCCGATGGACTGTGGGCCCGCGCTCTCGAGCCGGCCCATCAGGAGATATGCACTGCGTTCCAGCTGTTGGCTGCCCGGGTCCCAGCCACCGGCGAACGCTCCCATCGACGGGTGACGCGTCAGGAGCACAAGCTCGTGTTCGAGCTGGGCGATCTCCCGTTCACTCAATTCCCGTCTCCTCCTTCGGCCGACAGACAGGCCACCCGCAGGTGTGCCGTCTTCCTATCAATGTGCCGCTTCACAGGCGATTCAATGCGCCGCTTAACGGGTGATCGGAGCAGGCGCAGCGACTGGGGCTGCGGCCGAGGCGGAAGCTGGGGCGGCGGTTGGGACGGGGACTTGCAGGACGGGGGCTTGCAGCCTCGGGATGGCCAGCTCCACGAGCGCGGCCAGGGCCGCGCTGCCGGCACAGATCGCCAGGCACACCCGGATGCCGTTCTCCGCGGGGACGGCAGTCGCGCCGATCTTGATCGTCATCTGGCCGAGAACGAGGCCCACCACAGTGCTGGAGGTGGACGTCCCCAGCGAGCGGGCCAGGGAGTTGAGGCCGTTGGCTGCGGCGGTCGCCGACCGGGGCACCGACCTCATGATCAGGGTCGGTGTGGCGGCGTAGGCGAAGCCGACGCCGGCGCTGTTCACGATGCCGAACAGCGTGACGCCCCAGGCGGTGCCGATGAGAAGCTGCGCCAGGACGTTGCCGAAGCAGATGATCATAGTGCCCAGCAGCAGGCAGGTCCTGGGTCCGCGTGCCTGCGCCAGCCGCGCGGCGAGCGGTGAGACCGTCATCATCGCCAGGCCTCCGGGCGCCATGAGCAGCCCGGCATCGAGCATGGACAGCCCCTGCCCGTAGCCGGTGGCGGTGGGCAGCTGAAGCATCTGAGGCCCGAGCAGGCTCGTGGAATACATCGCGAAGCCGACGACGATGGTTGCGAGGTTGGTCATCAGCACCGGGCGGCGGGAGCTGGTGCGCAGGTCCACGATGGGTGACGGGGCACGCAGCTCCCAGGCGCCCCAGAGCACCAGTACGGTCAGTGAGCCGACGAAGAGGCACAGAACGGTCGCGCTCGTCCAGCCCCACTCGGCGCCTTTGGAGATCGCGAGCAGCAACGCGACCAGCCCCACGGACAGGCCGACGGCCCCCTTGGCGTCGAACCGCTGCCGAACGCGGACGGGGGACTCTGGCACCACCCTGGCGATCAGCACCGCGACGAGGGCCGACAGTGCGGCGGCGAACCAGAACAGCGCGTGCCAGCCCAGATGCTGGGCGATGACCGCGGACAGCGGAAGGCCCAGCGCGCCACCCACACCGAGCGACGAGCTCATCAGCGCGACCGCTCGCCCGAGCCGCTCGGGTGGCAGGACGTCCCGCATGATGCTCATGCCGAGCGGGATGAGCGAGATACCCAGGCCCTGCAGAACTCGTCCGACGATCACGGGTGCCAGTGACGAGCTCAGCGCGCACACCAGGGAGCCCGCCGACACGGACAGCAGGGCGACCAGCATCAGCCGGCGCTTGCCGTAGAGATCGCCGAGCCGGCCGAGCAGCGGGGTCGCGACGGCCGAGGTGAGCAGCGTCGCGGTGATCACCCAGGAGGTGTTGGAGACGCTGGTGTCGAGCAGCTCCGGCAGCCGTGGGATCAGCGGTATGACCAGGGTCTGCATCAGCGAGACCATGATTCCGGCGCCGGCGAGGACGCCCACGACACCGCGGCCGACCGGGGGCGTGCTGGCAGGAGTGCTCACCGGGACCAGCTCCGTTCGTATGACCCTGACCATGGACGCGGTGCTTGTGCGCAGATGTGCACTATGCATGACTAGCGCAGAGCGCAGGTGCCGTGCATTGTGCATGTGTCGTGCGACACCCATGTGCTTCCGACGTCGCGTCCAGGTGCGGTGCCCCGCCGAAGCTGACGGGGCACCGGGTTCAGTTCGGCGTGGAGCCGGTTCTGAAGTGGAGCCGGTTCTGGTGGAGCTGGTTCTGGTGTGGAGCTGGGCGGGGCCGCCGTCCGGTCAGGCGCCCTTGGTGGGGACGAGCGCGACGACCGGTATGACCCGGGACGTCAGCTCCTGGTAATGCTCGAACTGCGGGTTACGCGCCGCCTGGCGCTTGTAGATCGAGCTGCGCTCGCCGCCGTGCAGCTCGATGGCGGTCACCTGCAGCACCTGGCCGTCGACCTCGATGGTGGCGGCTGGGTTGGCCCGCAACTGGCCCAGCCAGCTGGGATCCTCGTCGGCGCCGTCGTTGGCGGCGAAGACGTAGTAGCGGCCCTTGTCGAGGTAGTAGTTCAGCGGGCACACGTGCGGTGACCCGTCCGGCTCGGGGCCGCTGTCCAGCAGCAGCAGCGTGGCGCCCTCGAAGAGGCCCGCAGGTCGGCCCCCGTTGGCCCGGAACTCCTCGATGAATTCCTTGATCTCCTGCGCGCTGTACATCTTCCTGCTCATCAGCCCGCCTCTGCGTGGATGCCGATCCCTGACGCGGTGTCGGGATCTTCGGAGAAAAGCACCCTGGTTACGTCCCGGACCCAGGCCACCACCGTGCGACGTTCTTCACGTGGTGGGCGCGGCGCGCGGCGCCTCGGCGGTGCCTTTACGGCGCCTGATCGATGGCGCCCGCGCGGCCGGTGGGTCACTGTTGGAGATGGATGGCGACCTGGCCGGCCGGCCGGACGGGGATCGGCGGGGGAATCGGTCGGCTTTCCGTCGCGCCGGGCTGGCATGACGCATCGACACAATGCGACTACGAGACGCATATTCCATGCCGGTGCTGGCCGGTTTCGCGGGTTTCCTGGCCGACTGTGCGGAGACGGTCAGGGGCGGGGAGCGTAGAAGTAATGGTGTGGTCGGGAGCACACTCCCGGACGGGAGGTCGAGGAGGCCCATGAACATCGACGACATGATCCTGGTGAGCATCGACGACCACGTGGTCGAGCCGCCCGACATGTTCAAGAACCACGTTCCGGCGAAGCTCGCTGACCAGGCGCCGCATGTCGTGCGCAACGACAAGGGCGTCGACCAGTGGATCTACCAGGGTCGGGTCACCGGTGTCAGCGGCCTGAACGCCGTCGTCTCCTGGCCCGCCGAGGAGTGGGGCAAGGACCCGGCCGGGTTCGCGGAGATGCGCCCGGGTGTGTACGACATCCATGACCGGGTGCGGGACATGGACCGCAACGGCATCCTGGCCTCGATGTGCTTCCCGACCTTCGCCGGGTTCAGCGCGGGCCATCTGAACCACTACAAGACCGACACCACCGTCACCATGATCCAGGCGTACAACAACTGGCACATCGACGAGTGGGCCGGCACCTACCCGGGCCGGTTCATCCCGCTCGCGCTGCTGCCCACCTGGGACCCGCAGCTGATGGTGAACGAGATCCGCCGGGTCGCCGCCAAGGGCTGCCGCGCGGTCACCATGCCGGAGCTGCCGCACCTCGAGGGGCTGCCCAGCTACCACAACGAGGAGTTCTGGGCGCCGGTGTTCAAGGCGCTGGTGGACACCGACATGGTGATGTGCCTGCACATCGGCACCGGGTTCGGCGCGCTGAAGCTGGCACCCGACGGCCCGATCGACAACCTGATCATCCTGGCCTGCCAGATCTCGTCGCTGGCCGTGCAGGACCTGCTGTGGGGCCCGGCGATGCGCAACTACCCGGGCCTGAAGTTCGCCTTCTCCGAGGGCGGCATCGGCTGGATCCCGTTCTACCTCGACCGCTGCGACCGGCACTACACCAACCAGAAGTGGCTACGCCGCGACTTCGGTGGCCGGCTGCCCAGCGAGGTGTTCCGCGAGCACTCCCTGGCCTGCTACGTCACCGACCCGACCTCGCTGAAGCTGCGCCGCGAGATCGGCATCGACAACATCGCCTGGGAGTGCGACTACCCCCATGCCGACTCGATCTGGCCGGACGCGCCCGAGTTCGTCCTCAACGAGCTGAACGGCGCCGGAGCGACCGACGAGGAGATCAACAAGATCACCTGGGAGAACGCCTGCCGGTTCTTCAACTGGGACCCGTTCGCCGAGATCCCCCGCGAGCGGGCCACCGTCGGCGCCCGGCGCGCCATCGCGACGGATGTCGACACCGCCATCCGCTCCCGCAAGGAATGGGCACG
>NZ_FAOZ01000057.1 GCF_001536285.1 Parafrankia irregularis
TACGGCGTCACCCTGATCTTCGCCACACCCGTCCCGTCGGCGGACTCGCTGCCCCGCAAGGTCGCCAAGGTGCTGTCCAACCGGGCGTGCTTCGCGATCGGTGACCACCAGGGCAACGACGCGATCCTGGGCACCGGCAAGCACAAGGCGGGGATCTCCGCCACGACGCTGCGGCCGATGACCGTCGCCGCCGACGGCACCGTGGATCTCGGGGACCTCGGGACCGCGATGGCGTCCGGGTTCACGCCCGCCGACGGGTTGCTGCGCTGCTTCTACGTCCGTCGCGGTGACGGCGTCGACGACGTCACCCCCGTCGTCGAACGGGCCATGGCCCTGCTCGACACCCCACCGGCCGCCCTCACCGACGGGCCGGAGCAGGCGGAGAAGGTCGACTACCTCGCGGACGCCCGCACCGTGATCCGCGCCGCCGGACCCGATCCGATCATGCGGACTCAGGAAGTCCTGGCCGGTCTCGCCGCGCTGCGCCCCCAGCTCTACCGGGGGTGGACGTTCGAACGGCTCCGCAAGGAGCTCCCGGACTCCGCGCGCCCCTACAAGACCCGGGGGCAGATGTGCGTCAACGCGGACCGTCTCACCGCCGCGATGGCCGACCGGGACACCCCCGACCCCGCCGACGAGACAGCCAACGAGTTCGACACAGCGTGACCACCCGGGCGGGGGGACCCGTGAGGGACCCCCGAGGGACCGAGGGAGTTCTCCCTCGCCGACTCCCTCGCTGACTCCCTCGGTCCGGCACCACCGTCTAGCAGCGTGAACGACCCCGGGCTGCCCGCGGAGGGACCCGAGGGACCCACCCCCACACCAGCACCACCGAAGCCCCGAACACGGGATTGAGGCACCCACCCGTGCCTCCCTCCCCCCACCACACCCACTGGCAGTTACAGAGAGTGAGGAAGTCTGATGCCCAGGTTGTTCGGCCGCGACCCATCCAAGGAGAAGGTGACCGTCAAGCTTGACCCCGGGTCGCCGCGGCCCGAGTGGACGATGAACAGCGACCGGATCCGGCCCGGCCGCTGCCCCGACTGCGACGACTTCGGATCGATCGGGTTCGTCTTCGGGGACACCGCTGGCCGCGTCCCCTGCACCCACAGGCACCACCGGTCGGGTGGCCACTGATGGCTGCCAAGTGCCCCCGCTGCCGCGGGACGAAGTTCGTCGGCCGTGGCAAGGGTCGCAAGCCGTGTCCGGCCTGCACCGCCGGCGCCGTCGGTGACAAGGTCGTCGGCGCTGCGCAGCGGGCTGCCGACCGGATCGTCGGCCGGAGCTTGACCGTCGACGGTCGGACCACCACCAGTCGGACGAGCAGGTTCGGCACCGAGACGACCCGCACCCGCATGCCGAAGAAGCGCACCACCACGACCCGCACCCGCAAGACCGCCGCCGCACCGGCCGTGCCCGTCATGCCGGCGTGCGACCGGTGCGGCACCCGCGGCCCGCTCACCGTCACCAGCCGCGGCGCGTACTGCGCGACCGGCTGCACCCCCCGCTGATCCGCGAGACGGAGAACCCGCATGGCCGCTCACACCCACACCTGCTCGGACTGCGGTTCCAAGCTCACCGCCAGTTCCGCCGCCGAACTCGCCCAGCACAAGCAGACCCACCGGCAGGTCGTGCACGGCTCCCTGAACCGCTAGCGAACACCCGCACCACCCGGTGTGCCGCCCGGCGCCGGTCCACCCCTCACCCAACGCCTGTCCCTCGAAGGGGATGTCTCGTGAAGCACGCCCGTCTCAACCGCCGATTCCGCCGCTGGCCGCTCGTCCTGACCGTCGCGCTGGTCGCGTTCGTGGTCTACGCCGCCCGCCAGCCCACCCAGGCCGCCGCCACCGTCACCACCGTTGCCCGCGCTGGTGTCGACGTCGCCCAGGGCCTGGCCGCGTTCATCGACGCGCTCTGACCCCGACCCCTCCCACCCGCCTGCCCGGATGAAGGAGAACCCGTGGATTTGATCAACCGCCGCCGTACGGCCGACGACGCCGTCATCGCCGTGGGGGGCGTCCGCCTCGACCTCCTCATCGAAGCCGGTCGTCACCGCGAGCGTGACAGAGCCCTTCGTCTACAGGCCGCTGCGGAGAGCGCCGACCGGATGGAGCAGGTCTTCCCGGCCATGGACACCGTGACCGTGGACGGTGCCGACGTCGGGGTGCTGGAGCACTACGACGGTGGCGATGAACTCATCGCGTTCGTCCTGGCCGGTCACCTGACCACGCCGACCGCGCTGTCCGCCGTCCGTGCCTGGATCGACGGGCCCATGACCGCCCTGTGCGGCGCCAGCCCCTACGGCAACGGCCTCGGCAGCGAGGACCGGGTGTGGTCCCACGCCGCCGACCGCCTCAGCCACACCCGCATCCGTGTCGTCGCGTGGGAGGGCGAGGAGGCCTGGATGTGGGCCGACACCCCCACCGGCACGGGGATCCCGGTCACCGTCTACGACCTGCTGGCCTGACCGCCCTGCCACTTCACCCGCCGACCCACCCCGGAAGGACACCTGTCATGGCTGGAGAGACCGTCATCACGGTGGTCGGGAACCTGACCGCCGACCCGGAGCTGAAGTTCACCCCGAATGCGGTCGCGGTGGCCGGCTTCACCATCGCGTCCACCCCGCGCACCTTCGACCAGCAGTCCGGGAAGTGGGTCGACGGTGACCCGCTGTTCCTGCGCTGCTCGCTGTGGCGGCAGGCCGCCGAACACGTCACCGAGTCGCTGACCAAGGGCACCCGGGTCATCGTGACCGGACGTCTCAAGCAGCGCTCCTACGAGACCCGTGAGGGTGATAAGCGCACCGTTTTCGAGCTGGACGTCGACGAGATCGGCCCGTCCCTGAAGTTCGCCACCGCCCGGGTGAGCAGGGCCGCCCGCGGCACCGGCACCGGCACCACCGGACCTGCCGCTGGTGGTGGTGACCCGTGGTCCGCCCCGCCGTCCGGTGGCGATCTGGACGCGCCGCCGTTCTAGCCCCGCGCACTGATCCACCAGACGCGACGACCCACCCTAATCCCCACCGTGACAGGAACACCACGAGGAGGCGAGACGTGAACGCAGAGCACCGACGTCAGCTCAAAGGCATGGTCGCGGACCGCGAGTCGCAGGTCAGCAGTTGGAACGACGAACTGACCTGGCCCGAGACCACCTCGGAGCGAAAGGCGGAACTGGACGGCTCCATCCGGCACCTCAAGCGCGAGATCACCGGCCTACGCCGCGGCCTGGACTGACCATCTGCACGCGGAGGGCACCCGTGGTGCGGCAGGTCGGCCCCCGACGTGTCCGGCCAGACCTCACGAGGTCGGCCCGCCGCCACCACTTCACCCCTGGAAGGGACCTGCTCATCATGCCCGCAGTTCGTGCCCGTAGCGCACGCCCCCCGACCCCCACACCGACCCTGCCCGGCGAGATCGACCCACTCATCACCGCCGCCGTGAAGGCGTTCCGCGGCCTGACCCCGGCGGAGCGCGCGGCCGTGGCCGGACGCCACGGCGTCGGCACCAGCGACACGAAGGCCGAGAAGACCTGCCGGGGCTGCCAGTTCCGGTACCGCCGCGGCGCCGCCACCTGCCCGAGTGTCGTCTACCTGAACACCGGCAGCTACCCGAAGGCCATGGCCGCGATCCCGCCGACCACCACCAGCAGGCCGTGCCGGATCTGCCGCGTGCCGGTCACCGTCCCGGTGTCGACGTCGGCCGGTGACCGGCCGGTGTGCGACTCCTGCCAGGACCAGCCTCCGATGTTCAGCACCGATGAGGCCGGTCCGCCTGGCGGTGCGGCATGACCGTGGGGGAGTGGGTCCGCGGGCAGGTCGACGCCTGGCGCACGACGCCCCGCACGATCCTCGACACCGCCGGTCGGAGCGCGCCGAACCCCGCCTACGCCACCGCCGCCCGCGCCGCCAGTAGCGCGCTACGCACCCTTGCCGGTCATCTCGGCATCCCGCTGGACGAGGTGGGTCCGTGCGTGACCTGCCATGCCTACCACCACCGCTACGGCACGGGCGGCAGGCCCCTGTGCCAGGCCTGCCACGCCGCCGCGCTTGACCGGGTCCGACGTCGATACCGGCGGGCCGCGTGAGCGGCCGAACTGCCGAGCCTCCCGCGTTGACGGTGCTCTCCCTGGGGGCTGGTGTGCAGTCGACGACGCTGGCGCTTCTCGCTGCCGAAGGCACACTCCCGAAACCAGATGCGGCGATCTTCGCTGACACCGGCTGGGAACCCGCAAGGGTCTACCGCCACCTCGATCGGCTTGAAGGGGAGCTGACCGGCGCCGGTATCCCGCTGTACCGCGTCTCGAACGGCAATCTGCGCGAGCACACCCTGACCTCGCCGTCCGGACGTATCCGCCTGCCCGTCTTCACCGCGACTGCCGCGGGTGGTGGCGCACCAGCGGTCCGTGAGTGCACCCGTGAACACAAGATCCGGCCCATCACCCGGAAAGTCCGGGAACTGATCGGCTACCCGGGCCGTGCCCGGGTGCCTGGTGATGTGTGGGTGGAGCAGTGGATCGGCTTCTCCACGGATGAGATCCAGCGAGTGTCAGGCAAGTCTGACGCCCCCTACATCACCTCCCGCTATCCGCTGCTCGACCTCGACATGTCCCGGCGGGATTGCGTCCGCTGGCTGACTGCACGGGGATGGGCCGACACCCCGAAATCGGCGTGTATCGGCTGCCCGTTTCACGGCAACCGGGCGTGGCGGGAGATGCGTGACCAGCACCCCGACGAATTCGCCGACGCGGTGGAGGTCGACCGGGCCATGCGTGCCCGGACTGTTCGGGTGGGCCTCCGTGGAGAGCCGTACCTGCACCGATCGCTGCTCCCCCTCGACCAGGCGCCTATCGATCACGTGACCCGCACGGAATGGCGAGACCGGCAAGGCGACCTGCTCGACGAGCTCGCTGAGGACGGCGACCCGGACGGCTGCTCGCCCTACGGCTGCCGAAGCGGGCAAGCCGCATGACCACCAGCCCACCGCCGCGAGTGGCGATCCGGGTGCATGGCCAGCCCGCCGACGTCGCGGAGACCCTCACCGACCTGCGTGGCCTGTTCCCGGCGGCGCTCGTGAGCCGCGCCTACCCCGACCGGGCCGGTGGACGGGTCCGGATCTACCTCACCATCCCCCGACCACGACCGGAGGTGCCATGACCGTGCCGTGCGCGGATGGGACGGCAGTGCCGTCCCATCCGTCCCACCCTCAAACATGCAGGTCAACCGGGGTGCGGCTGGGACGGCGGGACGGATCGATCCGTCCCAACACCGTCGACCCCCGGCAGGCCGCTGCCGCAGACCTCATCGCCGCGGGCCGGCGGGTGTTCGTCCTGGGCCGGACCAAACGTCCGGTGGCGAACTGTCCGGCCTGCCAGGCGAGCAAGGGCGACCCGGGTCACGACCGGGAGACCTGCCCGTGCCTGACCTGCCACGGGTTCTACGCGGCCACTGACCAGGCTGACCGTGCCGCGGCCATGCTCGCCGCTGTCCCGGACGGTCTGCTCGCCATCCGCACCGGCGCCGTGTCCGGCCTGGCCGTGGTCGATATCGACCCGCGTAACGGCGGGCAGCTCGATCGGGAGCTGATGACCCCGACCGCGACGGTGGCCACCCCGGGCGGAGGCTGGCACCTCTACTACCAGCACCCCGGCCGGCCGCTGCCTGGGAAGCTGCCCGGCAGGGCCGGGGTCGACATCAAGACCGACGGCGGTCTGGTCGTCGCACCGCCGTCCACGCCGGCCGGTGCTGCCCGCGGCTACCGGTGGGTGGGTGACCACCCGGTGAATGAGATGCCCCCCGCCCTCATCGCCGCGTGCCTCACACCCACCAGCCCGCCCGCCACGCCCCGCCAGCCCGCCCACCCGACCCGCGTCCCACGATTTGGGGGAGGGGGCATCTCAGATCCGTCCGCGCTGCTCGCCGCGACCCTCGACACCGTCACCCGTGCCCCCGAAGGCCGCCGCCGCACCACCCTCTACGGCGCCGCGCGTGGGGTGGCCCGGATCGTCCTGGCCGGACACCTCACCGTCACCGACGCCGTCGCGGTGCTCACCGATGTCGGCCGGCGGGCCGAGCAGACCGACCGGGACATCCGCGCCGCCATCGCGGGTGGCTTCACCGCGGAAGGCCTCACCCCGTGACCGCCGACAGCGCCACGGCGCTGGACCGGCTACACGACGCGCTCACCCGGTACGTGATCCTCCCGACCCCCGAAGCGGTCGACGCCGTGGCCCTGTGGATAGCAGCCACCCACGCCCAACCCGCGTGGGCGCACGCCCCCCGGCTGGTCATCCGCGCCCCGGAGAAGCGATGCGGCAAGTCCCGCCTGTTGGACGTGGTCGAAGCGACCTGCCACAACCCGCTGATCACCGTCAACGCATCCACCGCGGCGGTGTACCGCAGCATCGACGAGGACCCGCCCACCCTGCTCGTGGACGAAGCAGACACGATCTTCGGCACGGCGCGGTCCGGTGACGCCAAGGAAGACCTACGTGGCCTGCTCAACGCCGGACACCAGCGCAACCGGCCCGCGATCCGGTGGGACCACACCACCCGCACGCGAGAAGTCCTGCCCACCTTCGCCATGGCCGCACTTGCCGGGATCGGCGCCATGCCCGACACCGTCGAAGACCGCGCGGTCATCATCCGCATGCGTCGCCGTGCCGCTGGCGAGACGGTGGCGCCGTACCGGCACCGCCGCGACCGGCCCGGACTGCGCAAACTCGCTGAGGAGCTGTCCGCCTGGCTGCGGCCCGCCCTCCCGGAGCTGGAGCAGGCCGAACCGGCCATGCCGGTCGACGACCGCGCCGCCGACACCTGGGAACCACTGATCGCCGTGGCCGACCACGCGGGTGGGGCGTGGCCCGACCGGGCCCGACGGGCACTCGCCGTCCTGCTCGCCGAGACCGCCGCCGCCGATGAGGACCCCTCGATCACCGTGCGGCTCCTGTGCGACACCCGCACCGCGTTCGGCACCGACACCGCCATCACCACCACCCGACTTCTCACCCTCCTCAACGCCGACGTCGAAGCCCCCTGGGCCGACATGGGGCCCGGTGGTCTTACCGCCCGCCGCCTGGCCGCGCTGCTACGCGAGTACGGCATCCACAGCCGCAACATCCGCCCCGACAACGGCGAGCAGGCCAAGGGCTACGAACGCGCCGTGTTCACCGACGCCTGGCGCCGCTACTGCCCACCCCCCACCGACCCGCCTGACGGACCCGACGACCACCCCGCCTGGCCGTGGGACGGATCGATCCGTCCCGCCGTCCCAACCACACCCCCTCCCACCAGCACCGATGACGTTGGGACGGATGGGACGGCACCCACCCACCAGCCCGCCGCCGCATGACACCGACCCCCGGCGGACCACTCCCCAGCGCCCCGCCGGGGGCACCTGCCCTCATCCACTCGAAGCGAAGGAAGGCACCCCCATCGTGACCCAACCCCTCACCAGCCCACAGACGGACGGTGTGGTCCTTGCGATACCCACCCGCCACCGAGCGTCTACGCGACCAACCTCCGGCGCGACCCCACCGGCGCCGTTGGGCGACATCCTGACCGTGGAGCAGGCGGCCGACCGGATGAACATGAGCGTCCGGTACGTGCGTCGACTGGTCGCCGAACGGCGAATTGCGTTCCACCGCATCGGCCGATCGGTCCGCCTCGCGGCGACGGACGTGGACGCGCACGTTTCCGCCGGCCGCGTCGAACCCCTCACCGAATCCGAGGTTTGGCGCGACATGAGGAGCGTCAGCTGATGGCCGCGCGCCGCCGATTCGGCAGCATCCGCCGCCGGGAATCCGGCCGGTACCAGGTCCGGTATCCCGGGCCGGACGGCCTCCCCCGCAACGCACCCGAGACCTTCGCGCGCAAGAGCGAAGCGGAGCGATACCTGACCCTCGTGGAGAGCCAGATGCTGCGGGGGGAATGGATCGACCCGGAGCGGGGAAAAGTGACGCTCACCGACTACGCCACCCGTTGGATTGCCGAGCGTCCGAACCTCAGGCCGCGCACGATAGGCCTGTATTCGGGACTCCTCACGCGCCACATCGTGCCGCACATTGGGGGTATTACGATCGGCAAGCTCACCACCCCGATCATCCGCGAGTGGCGGACGAGGCTCCTCGAATCCGGTGTGTCCGTAGGCACAGCGGCGAAGGCATACCGGCTGCTGCGCGCCGTGCTCATGACGGCCGTCCGCGAGGATGAGCTGATCAGGACCAACCCGTGCCGGATTCCCGGGGCCGACCGGGAGAATGCTCCTGAGCGTCCGGTCCTGACCGTTCCACAGGTGTTCGCTCTCGCCGATAAATTGGGCGGCCGATACCGGGCGCTCGTGCTCGTGACCACCTTCGCGTCGCTGCGGTGGGGTGAGGTGGCCGCGCTTCAGCGACGCGACCTCGACACCGAGAGCGGCGTCGTGAGCGTCCGGCAGTCCCTCGTTGAGATTCGCGGCCAAGGGCCCACGATCGGCCCGCCCAAATCCCGCGCCGGTGTCCGTTCGGTGTCGCTCCCCGCGGCGATTCTGCCGTGGCTTCGGACCCACCTCGCCGAGTATGTGGCAGACGATCCGGCAGCGTTCGTGTTCACGGGGCCGAAGGGTGGATTCCTGCGGCGCGGCAACTTCCGGAAGCTCGTGGGGTGGTCGGATGCGGTTGCCGCCATCGGTGTGCCGAACCTGCACTTTCATGACTTGCGTCACACCGGCAACACGCTGGCGTCCCGCACGGGTGCGAGCCTCCGGGACCTGATGACGCGCATGGGGCACGACTCGCCCCGCGCGGCGCTCATCTACCAACACGCGTCCACCGAGGCCGACGCGGCCATCGCGGACGCCCTGAGCGCACTCCTGGCCACACAGCAGCGTGGCGCGACACCTCCCGCGCCACGCCCGGACGACGACCCCGACGACGGAGCTGAGGGGGTTCTCGTACCGGCCTAGTGGCCCGTGGATGGCCCGACACCCGGTGTCGATCAACCGCGCGTGCTCCCTCCCTGCCCGGGGCAACGCCCTGGTCAGGGAGGGAGCGGCGGAGCGGGTGACCGGGATCGAACCGGCATGGCCAGCTTGGAAGGTTGATCCAAAGGTTGGATCAGGCCGCCCGACTCGGGACCGCGCGGCCCCGAGTGGCCCCGAGTGACCCCGTCTCGCCGCGACTACTGGCCCGCCGGTGGCCGGCACCCGGATCTCTCCAGGAGCCCCGTGGCGCCCCCCAGGCACCCGCTAGCGCCACAGTCGCGGCGGGGTCGCTGCCGTGGGCGTCCCGTAGTCGTCGATGAGTGCGTGGGGCAGCAAGGAGTCGGCCATGATGTTGATCCGTGGATGGCTCATGACGGGAGCTAGGCTGAGTGCGACGACCGACTTGGGAGGGAGAGCTAATGTCAGCGGAATCAGTTGAGCGCGTCGGCTCCGCAACAATCGCCGATCATTTCCGTAAAGAAATCGAACTAGGAAACCTTTCTCCTGGTCAAAGACTGCCTACGATTAGAGACATAGCGAAAGATTGGGGGGTCTCGCGTCCCACCGCAGACAAGGCTATAGCGATTCTCCAGATGGAGAATCTTGTTCGGACTGCGGGGCGAGGTGGGACGACGGTATGCGGTGACGAAGATCGGGTTGATTCGGCGCTACTAGTCGAAGTTGATGAAGATCTGGAGATCTCATCCACCGAGATTATTACGGCATCGGAGAGTGTTGCGCGTCAGCTCAACGTCGCTGCTGGAGGGTCAATTCTAGTCGTTCGTCTGCGCAGGAAGGCTCGCGACGTCGCGTAGGTTGTCGAGATAATCGCGTACCTCGGCATTGTCGGGATGGCGCTCTTGCAGGACAGTCGAAAGCTCGCGCGAACACATGAGGAGCGATGGTATCGACTGACGATCGCCCTGCAGCGCCCTTTGTCCGTACGCGACGGCTTGGTCTACATCATCTTGACGCGCGGCGACGACGCCGAGCGTTATCCTGGCCTCTGCATTTCGCATTGGGGACCGCTCGCGTCCGCTAAAATCGGTCCCGGCTTCGATTACATGGCGGGCATAGGTCTCCGCCAGGCGATCTTCGCCAAGGATGCGGTAGCAGTCCATGGCGTAGAAATCGAACTTCGCAGGGTCGACCACGAAGTGGTTTTCAATGTTGTCGGGGTATGGCAGCTTCTCAAGCATCGATCGCCCCTGATCAAGGGCGACTTCCACTTGACGCCGGTCCCCAATTCTCGCCCAAGCTTTCGCCCGTTGGGCTGCCAGCTGTACCGCTACCCCAGAGTTCGGCGCCACGTGTTGCCCCGCCTCACCTGCGACAATGGTTCCGCGATAATCGCCTTGAGTTAGGCAATACCAGGCCTGCATCTCGTGCGCCCACCCAGAGATTTCCGCCTGCCCCGCTTCATTGCCGAGCGACATTGCCGCCCTTCGGGTGGCCTCGGCTCCCCTCTTGTCCCCTAGGTCGTACTCCACGCAGCCAACCAGAAGTGCTAGCCAGCCTGCCTGCATCAGCAGTTCCCGGTGCTGCGCGAGCGTCAGTCGTTGGTCTAGGAGGCCAGTAATCCGGCCGAGCCAGGCGCGCCCTTCTACCTGGAGCTGAAGTGACGGCGACGAGGCATATTCGCAGCACAGTCGCTCGGTTGTGATTGCCAAAGCATCTAGCGTTCCCTGTCCAAGATCGGACATTCTCATTCGAGAGACGATCTCAAGCGTGCCCATTCCCGTGGCTGCCAAAAGATCCTCCTCGGACGAAGGTGCTTTCGGTGCTGGAAATAGTGCACCGGTCACCGTACCGAATGTTTTTGCGAGTAGCGGCTTGTAGAAGTCGTCCGGGACGGTTTCCCCTGCCTCCCAGCGCTTCCAGTTGCGAACCAGATTGCTGTCGCTGGTCAGTGCCGTGGCACCCGCGTGGCCGCGCAAAGCACGAACGGCGTCTGCTTGAGACCAGCCTCGGGCGTCGCGTTCCTCGCGGAGTCTCCGAGCCCACGCGGGACGTTGACCGTCGGTACTCGAGTCGTTGGCCACGGAAGCCTCCCTCTCTTGAGCGGTTCGCCTACGAGTGTGAGGCCTCCGCTTGAGGCCGAGTAGTGACGGTTTGTGGGGACACGCCCTGTCCCCACACTCGTCCCCACGGTGTCACCGACCTGTCACCTTACGTAACGATTCGTCCTGTCTCACTGTGGTGACGCGGCCGGTTGCGGAACGGCTTGACATACGGCCTAGGCCAAAGCAATATGGCCTACATCGAAAGCGGACCCCGGTGCCGAAGCCGCCAAGCACCGCACCGGGGTCCGGAGTCCCACCGTGAGGAGAGAACTCGTATGAAGCATGCCCTGCCCCGCCCGCTGGCGGGTGATGACGGTAACAGCCGTCCGTGGCCGACGCTGCCGGGTGACAAGGAGCCGTCGCGGGACTCGTGGACGGTGATCCTCGATGGGACGTCGGGTAAGGGCGGTGGCCGATGAGCGCCGCGCTGGGTCCGGTGGATCCGTCGGAGGTCGCGGCGCAGACTGACGCGCTGCGGGCTGGCATTGCGCTGCTGGCGGTCGTGAACGGCGCGGTTCCGCTGCTGTTGACCACGGCCCGTCCGGCCGTCGGTCTGGTTGTCACTCTCGACTTGCCGTTCTCCTCCTTGTCTCTTCGTGAGCAAGACGAGCAGAGGTTGGCGGGGATGCAGGTCCTGAGCGAGGTCCTGGGGCGTCCCCTGGTTCCAAGGGCGATCACCGACTACCTGTCGCTGCACATCGACTTGGTTCTGTTCGATGTGCGTGTCGCGTTGCACGCAGTGGTCCGCGATCCCGATGTGCGGGCCGCGGCCCGCCAGGTCGCCGCTCCGGTCGTGCCGGGGGTGGAGGCATGAGCCGCCAGGTCGTGGACTTCGACGTGCTGGTGGGTCCGACCGCCGGCGAGCTGGCCGCGATCGAAGCGGAATGGCCGCTGATCGCTGCCGGGATCGCGGTTGTTGGCGCCGAGGCCGCGATCGCCGCCGGTGACCACAGCGAGATCGCGGCCCGCCGCCTGGCCGCGGCCCGTCAGCACCACGCCACCGTCGCGGCTGGCTTCGCTCCGACCGGCCCGGACACCCACCGGCCGATCACCTCCCCCCGCCCGCTCCGCACGGTCCGGCCCGCGTTCGACGCGCGCCGGACCGCCTGACCGGCCCGGGGTGTGTGGCGATGACAACCACCGATGCCGGGGCGACCTGGCACCGCCTCGACACCGACGACGGGCTGTATCGGACGGCTCACCGCCCACCCGTCCACCTGCTCGCCCCGGCGGGCATCTCCACGCGAGACGTCGCGGCCCTCACCGAAACGCAGTGGCGCGACCTGGTCTGCATGCATGAGGCCGGCCACTTCGTCATCGGTCAACGGCTCGGCCTGCCCGCGATCTGCGCGGAAGTAGCCATCAGCGCCGATGAGGACCGGGGACAGGTCCGGTTCGGTCCGTGGGAAGACGGTACGAACTGGGTCGACGTCGCCGTGATGAACGCGGCGGGCCAGCAGGCCGCGATGATGTGGCTGCACCAGTCCGGGCTTTACACCCCGGCCCGCGGGTGGGTCGCGGAGATGGCCGGCATGCGTGACCGGACGGGGACGGTAGCCGCATCCGCGCTCCCGCTGTCGGTCCACACGAATGACCCGACCGCCTGGCATGACTGGCGCCAGCTGTGCGCCACCGCCCGCCGCTTGCTGGACGAGTGCTGGCCGACGGTGACCGCTGTCGCCGCCGCCCTGGCCGACCGAGGACACCTCACCGCAGACGATCTCCACACCATCGCCCGTCACGCCCCGCTGGGGGTGTGGTCATGAGCTTCGCGGAGCAGCGCCGCGCAGACCGGGCCGCGACCCGGGAGCAGCGCCGCGCAGACCGGGCCGCGACCCGGGAGCAGGACCGCGCAGACCTGGCTGCCGCCCGGGAGCAGGACCGTGCGGATCTGGCAGCTCGGGACGCGCGTAAGCGTGAGGACCGTGCCGACCGGGACGCCGCCCGGGCCATCCGGCAGGCCGCCGCAGAGAAGCGGAAGGCCCAGCGTGCCACCTGGCGGTCCGACCACGCAGTAGAGCTGCTGATCTACCCGCTGGCTGCGGTGTCCGCGGTGATGGCGATCCCCGCTATGGCGATCTACGGCTACCACCTGTACGGCAACGCCACCGGCGCCGTACTACCCGCTCTTAGCGAGCTGGGGGTGTGGGCGTTCGCGATGGCCATCACGACGTCGCGGCGCCGGTACCCCGCCCGGCCGACGCTCATGCTCACCGCCGGCGTCGTGATCTTCGGTGCGGTGGCGTTCGGTTTGAACTTCGCCCACGGCGCGCAGCGCAGCATCGTCACCGGCGCGGTGATGGCCGTCGTGTCGATCTCCGGTGTCGTGGCGCATCAGCTCGCCGTCGCCACCCCGCCACGGTCCCGCGCGGAACGTGCTCAGGCCCGGATCGACCGTGCGGCGCAACGCCGTATCGACAAGGCCCGCCGCATCGCGGCAAGCAACGCCGTGGTGGAACTCGCCGCGGACGGCACCGCACATCTCGTCTACACCCCCGGCCTGTACACCCCGGACCGGAGCACGCTCCACCCCGCCGAACCCGCCCCAACCAACACCCCCGACCAGCCTGCCGAAAGTGCCCCGCCAGCCCCCGCCGATGTGGCACCGAGTTCGACCCCTGACCAGCCCGAACAGCCCGCCGCGCCGCGGTCCGTCCGGACTACGCGGACCGCGCCGAAGCCCCGTGCGGACAAGGGCACCCGCGTGCCCCCGACCGCACGACGCAAGGCACCTCCGAAGCGCACCGATGACGAGCTACTCGCCGCGCTCGACGCAATGGGCGACGCGGTCGACTCGCAGTCGATCCGCCGCACCGCGGCCGACCTCGGCATCGGCGAGACCCGCACCAAGCGGCTGTTGGCCGCGCACGCCGCACGGCGCACGCCCGGCCTGTCCGTCGTCCCCGACGACGTCGCGTCCTGACCAGCGAACGCCGACAGGCACGACCCGCACACCTCCCGAAAGGACCCGACCATGGCCCGCTCCCCGCGCCGTCAGACCCGCTCCCGTGTCCGGGCCCAGCAGACCGCGCTCACCCGCACCCTGACCGGTCTGACCCTGTCCGGCCACGACGCCGCCGGTGACCTGATCGCCGACCAGCTCGACCTGATCCGCCCCCGCTACCGCCGCACCCCGTAGCCACGCCCGGTGCGCGGCGTCTCTCTCGCCAAAGGTCGCCGCCGCGCACCGACCCCAACCGCGCACACCAGCACGCAGGAGGAGCCCCCATCATGACGCCGCCAGGCCGCACCACGGCACCCCCCGGGACCGAACCCCACCACCGCGACCACACCGCCCGTTCCCGCCGCCTGCTCGACGGCGCCACCGCCCGGACCTTCGCCAGGCCGCTGATTCCCGACGCCGGGGGTGTGTCGTGACCGGCACGTCGGACCTGCCGCGGGGACTGGTGGACGCGGTTCTCGCCCGTTACGGCGGGGTGGCGGTAGGCCGACTGGTGATCGTGCTGGCGCTGTTCCTGCTCGCGCACTCAGTCCGGACCGGACTGCTGTTCGGCGCGCGGGTGCTGCACGCGGCGATGTGCCGCGCGGACACCTACGTCACCACCCACACGCTGACCGCCGGACAGGGGGCGTCCGATGCCGCCCGGTGAGCACCCGCGGACCCGCGCCGAGCAGGTGGCGGACTGGATCGGCTGGCATCTGGCCGAACTGCTCGCTGTCGGGGTGCCGCTGTTCCTGGCCGCGACGGTCGCGGTGTGGCTGATCGGCCTGTCCGCTCTCGCTGGTGCGGTGTGGGCCGCCGCGGAGATCCGCGCGGCCCGCGCCGCCCGCCCGGAGCTGGACGCCACGCCCGCCGCCAGACCGCAGCTGTCCGAGCGTCCTGCTCACCACCCCACGCCGGCCCGCCCGGTCGGCACCGAGGCCGATGACCGGCCCGAGCTGTACGGAGACCCCTCATGACCCCCAGCGACATCCCGCCCGACCTGGACGACACCGACGGCGAGCAGGAGTTGGCGACGGTCCACCACCTGCCCGCCGCTCGCCCCGCCCTCGAAGGGGAGGTGATGACCGTTGAGGAATGGCGGGAGGTCTCCCAACGCCAGCGGGCCGCGTTGCGCCGCGACATCTACACCGCTGACGCCCGGCTGGTCTTCCGCAGGAGCAAGGACGTCGCCACGAACCCGCGCACCACGACCGGCGCCAAGTTGGTCGCCCGGAACCTGTGGTACCCGGTCGCAGGTGCCAGTGTGGCCTACCGCAGGTGGCAGGACTCCCACGGGGCGTCGCGGTACGAGCGGCAGATGCGCCGCGCGGAGATCGCGGGGGATCAGGAGAGCCTGCGGGAGTGGGAGGCCCGCGACGTCGCGGAGAAGGCACGCCGCCACGCCCGCGTCATGGACTGGGTCCGCTCGCCCGTCGTCCTGGTCCGGGCCGCCGCGGCGGGGCTGGTCGGGTTCACCGCGCTGCTGCTCACGCTCGGTGTGGTCCTCGCGCTGGGCCACCATGACCCCGGCTACGTCCTGGCCCCGATCGTCGGGGTGATCGACCTGGTCACGTTCGTGTGCTGGTTCCTCGCCGTCTACGGCGCCACCTTCCTGCTCGCCGCCACCGGCGGTGCGGCGGCCTGGCTGTGGCATCTGGGCCGGTCCCGTTCCGAGCTACCCGCCTGGGTGTCCGCGCCGACAGCCGACGGCGGAGGCCGGGACGTGGTTCCGGACGAGCGGGCGATCACGAACGCGCTGCGGAACCTGAACCTGCCGGCGCTGAACCGGAAGTTCCGCGAGGGCTGGACACCGCGGTGGATCGACCCGCCCGTCTACGACGGCAAGGGCTGGCACGCCCGGCTCCTGCTCCCCGAAGCCGTCCCCGTGGAGATGATCGTCAACAGCAAGCCCGTGCTCGCCCACAACCTGCTCCGCCTCCCAGTGGAGGTGTGGCCGACCGAACCCCGCGACGCCCCCGGCGTGCTGGACCTGTGGATCGCCGACCAGGGCAGCCTGACCAAACCGGTGGCGCCGTGGCCGCTGCTCACCACCGGGGGCGCTGACTACTTCAAGGGCGTGCCGGTGGGGGTCGACCCGCGCGGGAACGTCGTGCTCGGCCGGCTGTTCCAAGCCAACTGGGGTGTCGCCGGGATGATGGGCTCCGGCAAGTCGACGCTGATCATCACCGCGTTGTTGGGTGCGATCCTCGACCCGCTCGTGGACGTCGACGTCTACTGCATGGCCGTCAACGCCGACTACGACCCGCTGCGACCCCGGCTGCGGACCTTGTTCGTCTCCGACGACCCGGACGAGATCCCGACCGTGCTCGGCGCCCTCAAGCAGCTCATGTCCGAGCTGTCCGAACGCGGACGGAAGCTCTCCGCCGCCGGTGAGCCGAAGCTCACCCGGGCCCTGGCCGAAGCCGATCCGAGCATGCGACCCCGGGTCGTGGTGATCGACGAGTGTCAGGAGCTGTTCGTCTCCGATGTCGGCGAGGAGGCCGCCGAGCTGATCGAGAAGATCGTGGCGAAGGCCCGCAAGTACGGCGTCACCCTGATCTTCGCCACACCCGTCCCGTCGGCGGACTCGCTGCCCCGCAAGGTCGCCAAGGTGCTGTCCAACCGGGCGTGCTT
>NZ_FAOZ01000058.1 GCF_001536285.1 Parafrankia irregularis
GCCCCGGCGGTCACCGCCCCCGACACACCGGTCGGGGCCCGGTACTCACCGAACACCTCCCGCAGCACACCGGCCCACTCCCCGGTCGTCACCCCCGCCCGCGCACACGCCAACGTCGCCGGCATCAGGTTGACATCCGTCTTCGCCGCCTCCCGCAACCCCAGCAGCGCCTCGTCGACGACGGCGGCGTCCCGGCCGGCCCGCCACGCCGCGACCTGCTCGCGGGTGGCCTGCTCACCGGCGGGGTCGATGACCTGCACGGCGGTGTCCAGGTCGGCGAGCAGCGGATTCGGCTCGGTCTCGGTGAACCGGTTCACCCCGACAACAATGTCGTCACCGGACTCGATCCGCGCCCGCCGGGTCGCCTGCGACGCGACGAGCTGCGACTTCATGTAGCCGGACTCCACCGCCGCGATCGCCCCGCCCATCGCCTGGACCCGGTCGATCTCCTCGGTCGCGGCCGCGACCAGCTCCTCCACCCGCGCGTTCACGACCACCGAACCCTCGAACAGGTCCGGGTACTCCAACAGGTCCGTCTCATAGGCGAGGATCTGCTGGATGCGCAGCGACCACTGCTGGTCCCACGGGCGCGGCAGGCCCAGTGCCTCGTTCCACGCCGGCAGCTGCAGCGCCCGGCAGCGGGCGTCCTTCGACAGGGTGACCCCGAGCGCCTCCAGCACGATCCGGATCACGTTGTTCTCCGGCTGCGCCTCCGTCAGCCCCAGCGAGTTGACCTGCACGCCATAGCGGAACCGGCGGTGACGCGGGTCGGTCACCCCGTAGCGGGTCTTCAACAGGTCATCCCACAGCGCGACGAACGCGCGCATCTTGCACAGCTCCTCGACGAACCGCACGCCCGCGTTCACGAAGAACGACATCCGGGCACACACCTCACCCATCCGCTCCTGCGGGACCTGCCCGGACGCGACGACGGCGTCCAGCACGGCGATGACGGTGCACAGCGAGTAGGCCAGCTCCTGCACCGGGGTCGCACCGGCCTCCTGCAGGTGGTAGCTGCAGATGTTGATCGGGTTCCAGCGCGGGATCTCGGTCACCGTGTAGGCGACGAGATCGGTGATCAGCCGCAGCGACGGGCCGGGCGGGAAGACGTACGTCCCGCGGGACAGGTACTCCTTGATGATGTCGTTCTGCGTCGTACCGGTCAGCTCCGCCGGCGCCGCGCCCTGCTCCTCGGCGGCCACCTGGTACAGCGCGAGGAGCCACATCGCCGTCGCGTTGATGGTCATCGACGTGTTCATCTTGCCGAGCGGGATCTGGTCGAACAGTGCCCTCATGTCACCCAGATGCGCGATCGGGACACCGACCTTCCCGACCTCGCCCCGCGCCAGCACATGATCGGGGTCGTACCCGGTCTGGGTCGGCAGGTCGAAGGCCACCGACAGGCCCGTCTGCCCCTTCGCGAGATTGCGCCGATAGAGCGCGTTACTCTCCGCCGGGCTCGAATGACCCGCATACGTCCGGATGATCCACGGCCGATCCCGCTCTGGCCGAGCCGTCTCCGTCATGTCACGAGCCGTTTCGGTCATGTCAGCCTGCGTCCCGCTGGGTGGGGCGGCCGGGCTGTTCGCCGCCGCGGGCCTCGCCGTAGGATCTTTTGGGGACCATCACCTTGCGGCGGTAGATGCAGACCAGGGTGCCGTCCTGGTTGAGGCCGCGGGTCTCGACCAGGACGATGCCGCGGTCGTCCTTGCTCTTCGACTCCACCTTGTCCAGCACGGTCGACTCGCCGTAGATCGTGTCCTCGTGGAAGACGGGCGCCACGTGCCGCAGGGACTCGACCTCGAGGTTCGCGATCGCCTTGCCGGAGACGTCGGCGACCGACATGCCCAGCAGCAGCGAGTACACGTAGTTGCCGACGACGACGTTCCGCTTGAACTGGGTGGTCTTCTCGGCGTAGTTCGCGTCGAGGTGCAGTGGATGGTGGTTCATCGTGAGCAGGCAGAACAGGTGGTCGTCGTACTCGGTGACCGTCTTTCCCGGCCAGTGCTTGTAGACCGCGCCGACCTCGAACTCCTCGTAGTACCGGCCGAACTGCATGCCCCACTCCCTCTTTCCGGCTACCTGGCGGTATGCGCGGGCTCGGACGGGTCGTACACCCGCCCGCTCATGCGAACAACTCCATGTGCTCACCGCACCCCGCGGGAATCCGACTGGTGGGGTACGGCGGGTTCGGTAGGTTCAGTGGGGAAGTCTGTACTCCTTGAGCAGCGCGCGGCTGATGATCCGCTTCTGCACCTCGGAGGTGCCCTCACCGATCAGCATGAACGGCGCCTCCCGGTACAGACGCTCGATCTCGTACTCCTTCGAGTACCCGTACCCGCCATGAATCCGGAACGACTCCGTCGTCACCTCATGGCAGTACTCACTCGCCAGGAACTTCGCCATCCCCGCCTCGACGTCGTTCCGCTGCCCACTGTCCTTCTTGCGGGCCGCGTTCACCATCATCAGATGACCGGCCTCGACCTTGGTCGCCATCTCCGCGAGCTTGAACGCGATCGCCTGATGGTCGGCGATCTGATGGCCGAACGTCCGCCGCTGCTGGGCGTAGGCGATCGCCAGCTCGAAAGCCCGGATCATGATCCCGCAGGCCCGCGCCGCGACGTTCACCCGCCCGACCTCGACCCCGTCCATCATCTGGTAGAAACCCTTGCCGGCCGCGTCGGGCCCGCCCAGGATCGAGCTCGCCGGGGTGCGATGCCCGTCCAGGATCATCTCGGTCGTCTCGACACCCTTGTACCCGAGCTTGTCGAGCTTGCCGGGGATCGTGATCCCCTCGTGGGTCCCGAAACCGGGCTCCTTCTCCAACAGGAACGTCGTCATGTTCCGGTAGACCGAGTCCGCACCCTCGTCGGTCTTCACCAACGTGGCGACCAGCCCAGCGCGGGCACCGTTCGTCAGCCACATCTTCTGACCGTTCACGACGTAGTCATCGCCGTCACGGTCCGCGCGGGTCGTGATCGCCGAGACGTCCGAACCACAACCCGGCTCACTCATCGAGAACGCGCCGCGCACCTCACCGGTGGCCATCTTCGGCAGCAGCCGCGCCCGCTGCTCCTCGGTGCCGTGCTGCAACACCAGATATGCCACGATGAAATGGGTGTTGATGACCCCGGAGACGCTCATCCAGCCGCGGGCGATCTCCTCGACCACCAGCGCGTAGGTCAGCAGCGACTCACCGAGACCGCCGTACTGCTCGGGAATCGTGATCCCGAACAGCCCCATCTCCTTCATCGCCTCGACGATCGCGTCGGGGAACTCGTCCTTGCGTTCCAGCTCGTTCGCGTACGGAAGGATCTCCTTGTCCACGAACGACCGCACCGCGGCCAGGATGTCGGCCTGGACATCCGTCAGCCCGTCGGTCTGCGCAACCCTGCCCATCACGGCTCCCGTGTCGTGTGAATTCTCGGAGAAACGGTCCCAGTCGACGGCGGCGAGCAGTCAGGCCGCGGGCGGGGTGAAGGTCGCGGTGCGCGCCATCCCCGCGGCCCGGCCCTTGCCTGCGATGACCTCCGCCATCTTCCGGCTCGCCTCGTCGATCATCTCGTCGCCGAGCATCACCGCACCCCGCAGACCACCTGCAGCCGACGTGTACCAGGCGTACGCGTCCAGGATCAGCTCGGCGTGGTCGTAGTCCTCCTGCCGCGGGGCATAGATCTCGTTCGCCGCCTCGATCTGCCCCGGATGCAGCACCCACTTGCCGTCATAGCCCAACGCCGCCGACTTCTTCGCCACTCCCCGGAACGCATCCACGTCCCGGATCTGCAGGAACGGCCCGTCGATCGCCTGCACCCCGCGCGCCCGCGCCGCCTCCAAAATCTTGAACAGCACGTAGTGGAACGGGTCACCAGGGTAATCCGGGGTGAGCGCACCGACGACGAGCGACGGCATGTTGATCGACGCCATGAAGTCCGCCGGGCCGAAGATAATCGTCTCGATCCGCGGGCTCGCGAACGCGATCTCCTTCACGTTCGACAGACCCAGCGCGTTCTCGATCTGCGCCTCGATACCGATCCGCCCGGCCTCGAAGCCCATGACCTCCTCGATCTGCGTGAGCAGCAGATCGAGCCACTGCACCTGCGCCGCGGTCTGCACCTTCGGCAGCATCACACAGTCCAGGTTCGCACCGGCACCCTCGACGACCGTGACCACATCGCGGTACGTCCACTTCGTGGTCAGGTCGTTGACCCGCACCACCCGGGTCTTCCCCGCCCAGTCACCCTCGTTCAAAGCGGCGACGACGTTGCCACGCGCCGACTCCTTCGCGTCCGGAGCAACGGAATCCTCAAGATCACAGAAGATCTGGTCGGCGGGAAGGCCCTGCGCCTTCCCCAGCATTTTCGGGTTCGAGCCGGGAACTGCCAGACATGACCGGCGAGCACGCAGAGGCATTCTTCTCGAAAACTCCTTCATCGGGCCGGCGGGCGGATGCCTGCAGCGGCAACGGAATTCCTGATCGGGCGGAGGGGGCGCCGACCTGAAAGGTTGTTTCACGCCATGGTGATTCAAGGCGCCTATTTGGCTAACGGGCGCCGAGATCAGGTTCTAGCCTTGAAGGATCCGCACCGACAGGTTCCCGGCAGGCACGGAACCCGGAAGCGTGCTTCAAACGCATGCCCACCCGGGCGGGCATCGCATCGCCCGGTGAGACGGAAGCCTGTGACCTCGAGCGACTGGGCCCTGTCGCGACAGATCGTATGACGTCCGATAGTAGGTAGGCATACGGCATGCTAGCATGGGGTGCACCATGTGGGCGTGATCAAAGTTGGTCGTCGATTTCATGATCCGAGTCGTGCGGCGACCATGACCACCTGCTGTTACGCCGGATTGCTGAGAGACCCGATCTGAACGTGCTCGGGTGGCCTCCGAACACGGCGGGCGAGGAGATGGTGGCGCCCTTTCCTGTCGCATCCGCCCAACTGGACGGATCATCACAGTCAACCGGTTGAAAAGGCCAAGGAGGAGTTCGGCGCATGCGTGATGCGGTGATCGTCGAGGCGGTGCGGACGCCGGTCGGCAAGCGGAACGGTGGGCTGTCGGGTGTGCACCCGACGGACCTGTCGGCGCACGTGCTGTCCACGCTGGTCGAGCGCGCGGGCGTCGACCCGGCCCTGGTGGAGGACGTGGTCTGGGGCTGCGTCGGCCAGGTCGGTGAGCAGACGTTCGACATCGGCCGTAACGCCGCGCTCGGTGCCGGCTTCCCGGAGACGGTGACCGGTGTGACCGTCGACCGGCAGTGCGGGTCGTCGCAGCAGGCGGTGCACTTCGCCGCTGCCGGGGTGGTCGCCGGCCACTACGACTTCGTCATCGCCGGTGGCGTCGAGTCGATGTCCCGGGTGCCGATGGGCAGCGCGCTGATGGACAAGGTGCCGTTCGGTGAGCGTTACCTCGCCCGCTACAACAACGCCTTTCCCGACCAGGGCGTCGGCGCCGAGATGATCGCCGAACGCTGGGGCTTCTCCCGGACGCAGTGCGACGAGTTCGCGATCAGCTCCCACGAGAAGGCCGCAGCCGCCCAGGACGAGGGCCGCTTCGACGCGCAGATCGCGCCGGTCACGCTGGCCGACGGCACGGTCATCAGCAAGGACGAGGGTATTCGCCGCGGCGGCAGCGTGGAGGGTCTCGCGAAGCTGAAGACCGTGTTCAAGACGGTGGAGGACGGTGGGGTGATCACGGCCGCGAACTCCTCCCAGATCTCCGACGGTTCGGCGGCACTTCTGATCACCACCAGTGAGAAGGCCGCGGAGCTGGGTCTTCGGCCGATTGCCCGGATCCACACCGCCGTCCTCGCCGGAAGCGACCCGGTCATCATGCTGACCGCGCCGATCCCCGCCACCCAGAAGGCGCTCACCAGGTCCGGGCTGAAGATCGACGACATCGGCGCGTTCGAGGTCAACGAGGCGTTCGCCCCGGTACCGCTGGCCTGGCTCGCCGACATCGGTGCCGACGCGAAGGCCGTCAACCCGCTCGGCGGCGCGATCGCGCTCGGCCACCCGCTCGGCGGATCCGGTGCCCGGATCATGACGACGCTGGTCAACCACATGCGTGACAACGGCATCCGCTACGGCCTGCAGACCATGTGTGAGGGCGGCGGCCAGGCCAACGCCACCATCCTCGAGCTCCTCTGAACGGTGCGAGTCCGTGACCGGCGCGGCCATCGCCTGACCGCGCCGGGTCGTGGCACTACCGCTCCGGGTCAGCCGACCGCGCGCTGCGCGGCGCTCACGGCTGACGCGGCCTTGCTCTGCGCCCGGATCTCCGCCCAGTCCGCGTCGGTCAGTTTCGCCAGCTCGGCGAAGGTGCCCGGGCCGGCGAGCATCTGGCCGCCGTCCATCGCGATCGTCTGGCCGGTCAGGTAGGCGCAGGCATCCGACAGCAGGAAGATCACGAGGTGGGCCAGCTCGGCGACCGTTCCGGTGCGCCCCGCCGGGATCCGGTCGGTCTGGGTCGCCCCGCTCGAGCTCTTGTCGGTGGGGTTGAGCATCGCCCAGGCATAGTCGGTCGGGATCGGCCCGGGCGCGACGGCGTTCACCCGAATGCGGTGCCTGGCCCATTCCGCCGCCAGCGACATGGTCATCGCGTGCACCGCGGCCTTGGCCATCGCGGCCGGCACCACGAACGCCGAACCGGTCCAGACCCAGGTCGTCAGGTTGGACAGAATGCTGCCGGGCAGGCCGTCGGCGATCCAGCGCCGCGCGGCGGCCGTGCTGGTGAAATAGGAGCCGTCCATGATCGTGCTGGTGACGGCCTCGAAGGCGCGAGGGCTGAGATCTTCGGTGCGGGCGATGAAGTTCGCCCCCGCGTTGTTGAACACGCTGGTGAGCGGCCCGTGCTCGGCCCAGATGGCACCCATCGCCTCGTCCACCTGATCGGAGCGGCGAATGTCGACGGTGGCCACGTGCACGCTCCCGGGTCGCCCGGCGGCCGCCTCCTGGGCGGCCTCTCGCAACATGCCCTCACGCCGCCCCCACAGATGCACGTCGGCGCCATGCGCCACCAGGTGACCGGCGAGGGCACGGCCAAGCCCGCTGCCGCCGCCGGTCACGAGGACGCGCTTGCCGGCCAACGCATGGCTGGCGAACGGCGACGGCGCCTGAGGCGCTGACTGCGCTGTCATCCCGGTGCCTCAGTTGCCGCGGTAGGCGGAGAAGTCGGGAGCGCGCTTCTCGTTGAACGCGGTGATGCCCTCCCTGGCCTCAGCGGTCTCGCCGAACATCTTGAGGCTGGAGTAGGCCATCTGGCCGATGCCGGCGAAATGCTCGGTGTCGGTGTTGAACGACTGCTTGAGCACCTTCAGCGCGGTGGGGGACAGCCGCAGGATCTCGTCCGCCCACGACCGGACCTCCTTGCGCAGCTGGTCGGCCGGGACGACCTTGTTCACCAGCCCCCACTCGTACGCCTGCTGTGCCGAGTACTGCCGGCACAGGAACCAGATCTCGCGTGCCCGCTTCTCCCCGATCGCGCGCGCCATCAGCCCGGTACCGAATCCGGCGTCGAACGAGCCGACGCGCGGACCATTCTGGCCGAACTTGGCGGTCTCCGCGGCAAGGGTGAGGTCGCAGAGCAGGTGCAGCACATGACCGCCGCCGATGGCGAAGCCGTTGACCGCCGCGATGACAGGCTTGGGCACGTCGCGGATCACCCGGTGGAGCGAGTCGACCTCGAACAGGCCGCTGGCTGACGGGCCGTAGTCGCCGGTCTCCATGCGCTGCTTCTGGTCGCCACCGGTGCAGAAGGCCTTCGCCCCCGCGCCGGTGAGGGCGATGACGCCCACGTCATCACTGCCCCAGGCCCGCTTGAAGCTGAGCACGAGCTCGTCGACCGTGCGAGCACGGAAGGAGTTGTAGCGTTCCGGTCGGTTGATCGTGATCCAGGCAAGCCCGTTCTCGACCTCGTAGGTGACGTCGGTGAAGTCGTCCATCGACCGTGGTCCTTTCTCGATTGTCAGAGCCATTAGGACTGACCATTAGCAGACTTTACGCAGGTGGGTGAGCCTCATCAACCGGCCGCCCAGCGGACCCACCAGGCCCACCGGAGTGCTCGCTCAGCGCGCCCGCCGCCGATGCGTCGGCAGGTAGACGTACGACCGGCTGCGGCTGTGGGCGAACTCGAAGATGCCGGTGCCCGCCGTGCCGTCCCAGGTGAAGCCGGTCAGCCGGTCGGTCAGCGCCGTGTCGAGCGTGCGGGGCGAGACCGCCCCGTCGAGTGGGTAGGTGTCGTGCTCGAGGTGGTCACGCCCGCGCGGGCGGCCGTGCTGGCCGCCATACCCGCCGCCGGCCAGGAAGCCGCCGCCCGCCGACGCGTCGCAGTCGATGACGTAGGTCCGCCCGGCCGCCGTCGCCACCTCGACAGTGCCGGACCGAAGATCGAGACCGTCGTCGAACCGCAGGTCATGGCGGACGTCCACCACCGGGTCGAGCCCGCCGTCGAGGTCACCGTCGCCCTGGCCGGATGCACCCGCGTGCATCACCGCCCCCTCCAGCAGGATGCGCCCGCCGTGGCGGTCCTCGACGAGCAGGAAACCGACGGAGCGGTCGGCGAACTGGGCCTGGAACCAGAGGTGCAGCCCCTGCCCGCCCGACATGGTGCGCACGCCACGGGACCGGTCGCGCTGGCCGTACCAGCCGTCGACCGCGGTGCTCACTCCGTCGACCGTCAGCGACCCGTGGTGGTAGCCCGACTGCACGAGATGCTCGAACCTGGTCGGGGTGGCGTCGTCGCTGTTGTGCACCTCGACGTCGCCGATCCAGGCCGGTGTGCGCGCCCGCCAGGTCAGGTCGAACGCCAGCCCGCTCGGGTTGTCGCTGAGGACCACCCGCCAGACGCGGTTCGGCTCGAGCGTCTCGAAGCGGAACGGCCCGCCGCCGCGCCAGTCCGTCGCGTTCAGCTCCGTCGACCAGCGCAGGTTGCGCTGCTCGGCCCCGGTCACGACGACCGCGAAACCGTCGATGACGTTGCGGGTGGGGTAGAGGCCGCAGCCGAGCACGATCGACGGCGACGTTCGGTCCGTGGGATGGGCGTTGAACATGAAGCGGTCGAAGAACCGGTCGGGGAGATTGTTGTGTGCCGTGCTTCCCGGTGCGACGAGCTCGTCATGGAACTCGGCGAGGTCGGTCATGATGTCGCCTCCGATCCGGGAGGGGCGGGAAGGGGTTGCCGCAGCGGCGGCAGCCCGGCGCAGCAGTGCGCCGCGTCCAGGAAGGAACGCACCAGCGCGGGGTCGGTGTAGTAGGGGTCGCCGGTGCCGGCCACGGCGCGCCGGCGGCTGTACTCGTACAGCGCGGCCAGCTTCCACTGCGCGAGCGTCGTGTACCAGGTCAGCCGGGACAGGGCGGGGCCGCCGAGGTCCCGGCCGGTGCGTTCGGCGTAGCGTGCGGCGAGTGCGGCGCGGCTGGGGTAGCCGTCCTCGAGCTGCGCCGTCCCGAGCAGCTGCGTCGGGGTGAGCGGCTGCCCGGGCTCCGGGACGGAGGCGAGGAAGTAGCCGACATCGAACAGCGGGTCGCCGATGGTCGCGAGCTCCCAGTCGAGCACCGCGGCGACCCGGCCCGGCGGGGCCGGCGCGAGGATCACGTTGCCGATCCGGAAGTCGTTGTGAACGATGGACGCGCCCGACTCGGCGGGTGCGTGTTCGCGCAGCCACGCCTCTGCGGCGGCGAACTCCGGCGGCAGCGTGCCCCGGGCATCCGCGACGAGCCGGCCGAGTCGCCGGACGTGGCGGGCGTTGAACCCCTCGGGCCGGCCGAGGTCGTCCAGGCGCCTGGCGCGCCAGTCGACCGCGTGGAGGTCGGCCAGAGTGTCGATCAGCGCCTCGCCGATCTGCCGGCGGGAGGTGGGAGTGCCCAGCGAGGCAGGTGTCGACGTGGTGACAACCGGCCCGTCGGCGAAGCTCATCACGTAGAGGGGCACGTCGAGCACGTCGCCGGCCTGCGCGGTCGCGAGAACCGCGGGCACCGGCACCGGCGAGTCGCGCAGCGCCGCGACCAGCCGGGCCTCGCGCAGGACGTCATGCCCGCCGGGCGGCACCGGCGGCGGCGGCGGGCGGCGCACGACGAGCTGACGGGTGCCGTCGGAGACCAGATAGGTGAGGTTGGAATGGCCGTCACCGATGCGGCGGGTACGCACCGGACCGTCGCAGAGATCGTGGTCGGCGAGGAACCGCTCGAGCCGCGCGTGGGTGGACGCGTCCCAGTCCCAGGCGGGCGGGTCACCATCACCCGCCGCGACGTCGCCTGCCGTGTCGTCGTCCAGCCGCTCGTCCTGGGGCCGGCTCGCCGTCGCCGCCACGTCGTTCACTGGCCGGTGAAGGTCGCCGGGCGCTTCGCCTTGAACGCCGCGAGCGCTTCGGACATGTCATCGGTGCGGGTCAGCAGCGCCTGGCCGCGGTTCTCCAGCTCGAGCGCCGCCGCGTAGGAGGTGATCTCCAGGTTGCGCTGGATCGCCCGCTTGGACATCCGCACACCGCCCGGCGAGTTCGCGGCGATCAGGCGGGCGGTGGCCAGGGCCTCCTCCAGCAGCGACTCGCCAGGCACGACCCGGTTCACCAGACCGATGCGCTCCGCCTCCTCGGCCCCGACCAGCCGACCGGTGTAGCCGATCTCGGCCGCGTGGGCCGGTCCGACCAGCCGGGAGAGGGTGAACGAGGTGCCGAGCTCGCCGACGGACAGGCCGACCCGGACGAACGCAGCGCTGAACTTCGCCGTCGGCGCCGCGTAGCGGATGTCGGCGGCGAGAGCCAGCGCGAGGCCGCCGCCCGTGGCCGGGCCGTGGACCGCGGCGATGACGGGGAACGGCAGGTGCCGGATCGCCTGGATGCCCCCGGTTGCCGTCTCCTGGAACGCGAGGAACTCCCGCACGCCCATCTTCGTGATGACGTCAATCTCGTCGAGGTCGAAGCCGGCGCAGAAGGCCCGAGTGCCGGCACCGGTGACGATCAGCGCGCGCAGCCCGCTGTCCCGCAGCGCCAGCGCGGCCTCACCGAACTCGTGGAACATCCGGACGGTCTGGGAGTTCATCCGCTCCGGCCGGTTGACCCGCAGGATCGCGACCCCGCCGTCGAGCACCTGGACGGTGAGCGTCTCCAGCTCGGGCAGCGCGAATGGAACGGCGCCCGGGGCCGCTCCGCCTGGCGCTGCCGTCCCGGCCTGCGGCGTCGTCCCGTTCGATGCGCTGGGCACGGTGTCACTCTCCTTTGAAGACGGGCGTGCGCTTCTCGCGGAAGGCAGCCAGCGCCTCGGGCATGTCCAGGCTGCGGGTCAGCAGCGCCTGGCCGCGGTTCTCGAGCTCGAGCGCGGTCGCGTACGAACCGACCTCGAGGTTGGCCTGCAACGCCCGTTTGGAAAGCTGTACCCCACCGGGCGAGTTCGCGACGATCTGGTCGGTGAGACGGAAGACGTCGTCGAGCAGCTCGCCCGGCTCGCTCACCCGGTTCACGAGCCCGATGCGCTCGGCCTCGCGCGCGTCGACCAGGCGGCCGGTGAAGCAGATCTCGCTGGCCACGGCCGGGCCGACCAGCCGGGTGAGCAGCCAGGAGACGCCCAGGTCACCGGCCGACAGGCCGATGCGCACGAACGCCGCGTTGAACTTCGCCTCCGGCGAGGCCACCCGGATGTCCGCCGCGAGTGCGAGGGAGAGCCCGCCGCCGGCCGCCGGGCCGTTGACGGCCGCCACCACGGGCACCTTCAGCGACCGGATCGCCAGCAGCGCCCGGGCGGCTCGTTCCTGCTGGTCGAGCATCCCCAACGCACCCAGGCCGGGCAGGTCGTCGGCGTCGGCGAGGTCGTAGCCCGAGCAGAAGGCCCGGCCGGCGCCGGTGATGACCAGCGCCCGCGTGCCGCTGTCCGCGTCGAGCCGGCGCGCGAACGCCTCGAGCTCGACGAACATCGTGTTGGTCATGGCGTTGTAGCGGGTCGGCCGGTTCAGCGTGAGCAGTAAGACACCCGTCCGCGGTTCGCTGGTCAGGAAGGTTTCGTAGGTCGGCGCCGTCATCTGTACGGCCTCCTGTCATGTGTGGCGAGCAGTTCGCCTGCGGGTCCGCCGCTGGCCCGGTGGTCCGCTCAGGCGAAGCGGGGCGGCCGCTTGTCGACGAAGGCCCGGATGCCCTCGGCGGCCTCGCCGGTCTCGAACAGCTGCTGCTCCTGCTCGACCTCGTAGCGGAAGCCGTCCGCGAGTGGCAGGTCGTCGGCGGCGTCCACGGTGCGTACGACCGCGAGCTGCGCCGGCAGGGATGGGCCGATCAGCTCCTCGGCCAGCGCCAGCGCGCCACTCACGGCGGGCCCGAGCCCGTCCCCAGCGTCGTCCTTGCCGGCGAGCCGGTCGACAAGACCGATCGCATGGGCCTCGGCTGCCGGTACCTGGCGGGCGGTGAGCATGATGTCGAGCGCGCGTGAGCGCCCGACGAGACGGGTCAGCCGCTGGGTGCCGCCAGCCCCCGGGATCAGGCCGATCTTCACTTCGGGCAGGCCGAGGGCGGTACGCGGGCCGGCGACCCGCAGCGTGCAGGCCATCGCGAGCTCGAGGCCGCCGCCCAGTGCCAGCCCGTCGACCGCGGCGATCGACAGGAACGCGGCCGCGGCGAGCCGGTCGTTCACGGCGCGCATCTGATCGCCGTACGCGGTGAACGACGCCGCGTCGATCGTGGCGAGGTGCTTGATGTCGGCGCCCGCCGCGAAGAAACCGCGCAGCGCCGAGGTGATGACCACGACCTTGGTGTCCCCGGCCGCTTCGGCGTGGTCGATGGCGCGGTGCAGGCCGTCGAGAAGCGGGATGCCCAGGGCGTTGGCGGGTGGCCTGGCCATCGTCACGACCAGGATCCCCGGCGCGTGGGTGCGCCAGGTGACGACCGAGCCCGCTGCGTCGGCCGCGGACGAGCCTGGTGCGCCCGGCGAGGTGGAGGCTGCCGGCGACGCAGGTACTGCTTGCGAGGTGGGCATGGCCGTCACGCCATCGTCAGGCCGCCGGAGACCGACAGCGTCTGCCCGGTGACGAAGCCGGCGCCGTCGGAGGCGAAGAACGCCACGGCCGGTCCGACGTCCTCGGGGGTGCCGAGCCGCTTCATCGGCACGGCGCGTGCCATTCCGGCGATGACCTTCTCCGCGTCGGCACCGCCCTGGCCGCGCTGGGCGAAGGCACGCAGCGCCGGGGTGTCGGTCGGCCCGGGGCAGACGGTGTTGACCGTGACGCCCTTGGTCGCGACCTCGCGGGCCAGCGTCTTGGTGAAGGCGATGATCCCGCCCTTGGCGCCGGAGTAGACGGCTTCCAGAGAAGAGCCCACCCGCCCGGCGTCGGAACCGATGTTGACGACGCGCCCGAAGCGGCGCTCGATCATCCCGGGCACGACGGCCTGGATGACACGCAGCGCGCCTTTGAAGTTGATGTCGAGGATCTTGTCCCAGAACTCCTCGTTGGTCGCCACGAACGGCATGAAGTCATCCCACCCGGCGTTGTTGACGAGGATCTCGACAGGCCCGAGAGCGGCCTCGACCGTCGACACGGCGCCGCGCACCGACGCCGTGTCGGTGACGTCGATCTCGACCGGGATCGCGGTCCCGCTCGCCGCGGTGATGTCCTTCGCGGTACGGGCCGCGACCTCGCTGTTGAGGTCGGCGACGGCGACCCGGAATCCGGCCTCGACGAGTGAGGCCGCGATGCCTCGGCCGATTCCCTGGGCTGCGCCGGTGACGAGGGCTACGCGGTTGGTCATGGGCACTCCTGTGGGTTCTTGGGGAGCAACGGTGCGGTGGTCAGCAGACGGCGTGGCAGACGACGCGGTCAGCAGACGACGCGGTGGTCGGCGGGCAGCGCCTCCCAGGGGATCGGGCCGGCGACGATGGAGTGGCTGGTGAGTCGGCGGCCCAGGGTGGTTTGTGCGTCCCGTGCGGTCTGGATGAGCGCGGGCAGGTCGACGCCGGTCTCCACGCCCATCTCGTGGAACATGCTGACCAGGTCCTCGGTGGCGATGTTGCCGGTGGAACCGGCCGGGACCGGGCAGCCGCCGAGCTCGCCGAAGCTGGACTCGAAGCTGGTGCAGCCAGCCTCCAGGGCGGCGTAGGCATTGGCCAGGCCCTGGCCCCGGGTGTTGTGGAAGTGCGCGGTGACCTCGACGCCGGGCAGCCGGTCGAGGGCCGAGGCGAAGAACCGCCCGGCGTAGGCCGGGTTGGCCATGCCGGTCGTGTCACCGAAGCCCACCTCGACCGCGCCGGCCTCGGCGAACTGCTCGGCGAGGCCGAGCACCCGCTCCATCGGCACCGGCCCCTCGTAGGGGCAGCCGAAGGAGGTGGCGATGACGGCGCACAGCCGCAGGCCCTCGGCGAGGATGCGCTTGGCCATCACGGCGGTGTCCGCCATCGTCTGCTCGACCGTGCGGTTGATGTTGCGCTGGTTGTGCGTCTGGGAGGCGCTGACGAACAGCCCGACGGCCTCGAACAGCCCGCGGTGGCGCAGAGCGTTGTCCAGGCCCCTGCTGTTGGGGACGAGGACCATCCGCTCGACGCCCGTGGGCAGGTCGACCCCGTGCAGCACCTCGACCCCGTCG